>NZ_JBSGBK010000037.1:0-75315 GCF_053601215.1 Amycolatopsis sp. NPDC004772 | reverse complement strand
GAACGGCTCGGCGCCGAACTCGGCAAGCAGCAGCGGGTGCTGTTGCGGATCAACCCGACCGCCGGCTGAGAATCCGAACGGAGGGGCGGGGGAGGTCGGACCCGCTCTGCCGCGGCAGAGCACCTCGCCGAAGCCTCCCCAGAAACTCCCTAAGCCGAAGTGCCACATCACGGTGACATTTGGCCCTAGGGCGACCGAACGGCCCTTACAGCTTGCCACCTGCCAGCCCGCCAACTGATCTTTTCTGCCGCCGCAGAAAAGATCAAAAGCTGTCCTCGCCGGACGGGCAGGCTCCGGGATGACCTCCGGGAGCGCTGCCGTCTCACCTTCTGGAGGTGGGCCGCTGGGTGGTCATCCCATCGCCTGATTGAGGCCTATCACTTTGAGCCAGGCCCGCAAGCCTGCGTCGTCAACCCGCTCTGGGCGGTGGGTTGCGGGCCCGGCTCAAAGTGATTTCACGGCCTCAGGCGACGGGATGACCACCCTGCTCCCTTGGTGGCGTTGCCACTGCCCGGGCCACGGTGGCCGCCGCCTGTGCCTTCACGGCTCGAGGTCGGTCCGGCCCTGGCCGGTCGCCATGTCGAGGGGGACCGACGCCTGGTCGTGGACGATCAGCCAGTCGTCGCCGGTTTTCCGGAAGACGAAGGTTGCCCGGACCCACATGCCGTCCGTCACCACTCCGTTCTTCAGCGTTCCGCTGACCCGGCCGAAGCCGTGTCCGACGGCGAGGTCGCCGCCCGTGGTGATGCTCAGGTCGCGCAGCTCGTAGTCCACCTTCTCGAAGACCGTGAACACCCGGGCCCAGTTCTCCAGCTTCGCGTCGGTCCCGACGTGCTGCAGCGGCGGTTCGACGTCGAAGGACACGACGTCCGGCGCGTAGACCCGTCGCAGGGCCTCGAGATCCTTGTTGCGCAGCCCGTCGATGATCGCGTCGAGCCTGCTCCGGATCGCCGCTTCCGCGTCCCCGGCCCGCAGCGGCGCCAGCGCGGTGCTCCAGGCGACGACGTGGTCGAGCAGGGTGTCCAGCGCGGCGAGCTGGTGGTCACCCGGCTTGAAGACCGCGTGGTTCTCGAACTCCGTCGCCAGCGGCAGAGTCACCTGCGGGGCCACGTCGGCCAGCTGGAGTGCGCCGCAGACGAGCCGCAGCTGCTCGACCGAGCGGGCGCCGCCGACCCCGCCGTACGAGACGAACCCGGCCGCCTTGCCGTTCCACTCCACGTAGACGTGGTCCAGGGCGTTCTTGAGCACCCCGGGCACGGAGTGGTTGTACTCCGGCGTCACGAAGACGAACCCGGCGCACGACGCGACGACGGCCGCGAAGGCCCGGGTGCGCTCGTCCTGGTACTGCCCCGAAAAGCCCGGCGGCTCCTCGAGGTGCGGCAGCGGGTGGTCGCGCAGGTCGATCAGCTCGAACGCGGCGTCCGTGCGACGCTCCGCCCGCTCGTGCACCCACCGGGCGACCTGGTCCCCCACGCGGCCGGAGCGGGTGCTGCCGAGCACGATTCCGATCTTGATCATCGTCTTCTCCCCTGTTCGGTTGCCTTCGACCGGTACGACGAAGCAGCCGGCGGCAACGTCAGGCCCTGACGTTCGGGCAGGCTGTGTCGTCGGAGGAGTCATGACAACGCCATCGGAACCGGTCGTCGCCGAACGACGTCACCTGGTCAACCTCGCCTACCGCCTGCTCGGCTCGCTGACCGAAGCCGAGGACGCCGTCCAGGAGACCTACGCCCGCTGGTACGCCCTGTCGCCGGCGCAGCAGGAGGAGATTTCCTCGCCCGGCGCGTGGCTGACGACGGTGGCCGGCCGCATCTGCCTGGACGTCCTCGGCTCGGCGCGCGTCCGGCGCGAGCGGTACGTGGGCGAGTGGCTGCCCGAGCCGCTGCCCGACCAGCCCGATCCGGCCGACCGGATCACCCTGGACGAGTCGGTGAGCATGGCGTTCCTGGTGGCGCTCGAAGCGATGACGCCGGCCCAGCGCGTGGCCCTCGTCCTGCACGACGTCTTCGGGTACTCGTTCGCCGAGGTCGCCGAGACCACCGGCCGGACACCGGCGGCGTGCCGCGAACTCGCCTCCGCGGCCCGCCGCCGGATCCGCGCCGACCGGCCGACCGTTTCGGCTGCCCGCCAAGCCGGCCTGGTGCGGGACTTCAAGGAGGCCTGGGCCGCCGGCGACATCGGCACCCTGGTCGGGCTCCTCGACCCGGACGCCACCCTGACCGCGGACGGCGGCGGCCGGGTCCGCGCCGCGATCGCCCCGATCGAAGGCGGCGAACTCGTCGCCCGGTACGTGGCCGAGCTGGCCTCCTTCGGCGAGTTGACGCTCGAGGAGCGCATGGTCAACGGCCACCCGGGCCTGGTGCTCAGCCGCGGCGACGAGCTGGCGGCCGTCTACTCCTTCGCCGTCGAGGACGACCGCATCACCCGCATCTGGGCGATGCGGAACCCGGAGAAGCTGGGTCCCTGGCTCGGGTGAACGCCGAGTAGACACCGTCTACACAAGTTTGATAGAAAGTGTCCAAAAGGTGAACCACGGGTTACGGAGATCGGGATGAGCTACCACCGTTTCGTCGTCGTCGGCGACAGCTGCGCCGAAGGCCTCGACGACCCGTACCCCGACCGGCGGCACTACCGCGGCTGGGCCGACTTCGTCGCCGCCCGGCTGGCCGAGGACGAGCCCGGCTTCCGGTACGCCAACCTCGCCGTCCGCGGGCGCCGGCTCGACCAGATCGTGCCCGAGCAGCTCCCGGCGGCCCGGCGCCTCGAACCCGACCTCGTCGCCCTCTTCGGCGGCGGCAACGACGTCATGAGCCGGGGCTGGGACGCGCGCACGGTCGCCCGGCGGGTCGACGCCGCCGTCCGGGCCTGCACCGACATCTCGCCCGTCGTCGTCACCTTCACGCTCAGCGACGTCTCCCGCCGGATGCCGCTGGGCAGCCGGATGCGGCCGCGGATCATCGCGCTCAACGACGCCATCCGCGAAGCCGCCGTCAGCTACGGGGCCCAGCTCATCGACCTGTGGCCCGACCAGGCCGTCACCGACTCGCGCTACTTCGGCGCCGACCGCCTGCACCTGTCCGCCCACGGGCACCGCCGGCTTGCCGCGTACGTCCTCGCGCGGCTCGGCCTCGACCACGATCCCGCCTGGCTCGCGCCGCTGCCCGGCAGCGCCGCCCCCGGCAGCCGGCGCGCCGACCTGCAGTGGCTGCTCCGGGAGGTGCTGCCGGTCGCCGTCACGCGCACGCGCAACCGGCTGATCGGCCGCCAGCCCGGCGACGGCTTCTTCCCCAAGCGCCCCGACCTGCTCCCGATGACCCTGGACGAGGCGTGGGCACCCGGCAACGCCTGATCACGACGGCGTCGGAGCTGCTCGCCGACGAAGGCGTCGGCGCGGTCACCCTGCGCGGGATCGCCAAGGCGGCCGGGGTTTCCCACGGCGCACCCCTGCGGCACTTCTCCGGCCGCGCCGAGCTGCTGTCCGCCGTGGCGACCCGCGGGTACGCCGAGCTGCTCGCCCGCCGGGAGACGCTGCCGGACACCTCCCCGCGGGAGCGGCTCACCGCGGCCTGCCACAGCTACCTCGACTTCGCGCTGACCAACCCGGCGATGTTCGAGCTGATGTTCCGCCGCGACCTGATCGACCCGGACGACCCGGCGCTGTCGGCCGCGGCGAGCGCGGTGTTCGACACCTTCGCCGTGCTGGTGGCGGCGGTGCCGACGCGGGTCGCGCGGTCCGGCGCCGACCTGCGGCTGGTCGCCGCGTCGCTGTGGGCCGCGCTGCACGGCCTCGCCCAGCTGTGGCTGTGGGGCGGCCTGGCCGGGGCGAGTTTCGCGCCGTCGCCGGAAGCGGCGCTGGCCGTCACGCTCGACGCGTACCTCGGCTGAGGAGCGCGTCGAGGTCCTGCTGAACGGCGATCACGGCCGGCAGCGAGCTGAAGCCGAGTTCGCGGTTGACCCGGATCATGTGCGCGTTTTCCACCCCGGTGGTGGTGCTGATCCGCCGCAGCGCGGGCCGCTCGGCGAGCAGCCACCGGATCATGTGCGCCTTGACGCACCGCCCCAGGCCGTGCCCGCGGTGCCGGGGGAGCACCGCGGTGTCCCGCTGGTAGCCCCAGTCCGGCCGGCGCGGGTGCACGCACACTTCGGTGAACCCGGCGACGTCCCCGGTTTCCTCGTGGACCGCGGCGACGATCCGTTGTTCGAGGCCCTGCGACCGAGCTTCGGCTTCGGCCGCGCGCACCCGCTCCGCCGTCCACGCCGGCCACTGGTAACCCGAGTCCCCGAGCGGGGCGTCGTGGATCGCCGCCCGTGCGCCGGCATAGGAATCGAGCAGATCGCCCGGGGCCGCACCCGCCCACCGCACCACCCGGTATCCCACCGGGACGGTCACCTCCCAGCGCGCCCGCTCGCCTTCGGCGAAGACCAGGGCCTGCCGCACGATCGTCCGCACCGGCCGGAAGCCGAGCGCCTCGGCCCACGGCTCCCCGGCGGACCCCGCGGCAACCTGCCACCCTTCGACGCTCCGGCGGTCCCGCGCGCGCAGTTCCGGCAGCACTGCGTGCAGCAACGCGGTGCCGATCCCCGAGCGCCGCGCGGCCGGGTGCACGACGACGTCGATCAGCCCGATTCCGCTGTTTTCGGCCTCGAGGAAGTGCACCTCGGCGAACGCGACGAGCTCGTTGCCGCGGTACGCCACCCACTGGGCGGCTTCTCCCATCCCCGGCAGCGGCCTCGTCAGCCGTCCGGCCAGCTCACCGAGCGGCAGCACGGGTTCACCGGGCCGGTCGGTTTCCCGGCTCGCCGCGAGCACGGCGTGGTAAGCGGCGAATTCCGCCTCGGCGGCCGACAGCGGGGCGAAGCGTTCGATCGTCACCATCCCCCCAGTGTCCGGGCCGACACGCCGACCCGGTCCCCGCGCCCGAACACCTGATCGAATACCCTCTCGGCATGACCGAGTCAGACCCGCAGCTCGAGCGCATCCGCAAGCTGCTGGCCAAGGCCGAAGACCCGGCGGTCACCGAGGCGGAAGCCGAGGCGTACAACCAGAAGGCCGCCGAACTCGTCGCGCGGTACGGCATCGACCAGGCGATGCTCGCCGCGTCCGGGGCCGGCAGCGACGAGATCGGCACTCTGAAGATCCCGATGAACGACCCGTACAGCCGCGACAAGGCGAGCCTGCTGACCTCGGTGGCGTACCCGCTGCGGTGCCGGACGCTGCTGCACCGCCTCGGCCAGAAGGTCGAGAGCGTCACGGTGTTCGGCTTCCGCTCCGACCTGGGCCGGGTCGAGCTGCTGTTCACCAGCCTCCTGCTGCAGGCGAGCACGCAGCTGACGCGCGTCCGGCCGGACGGGTTCTTCCCCGGCGAATCCCTGGCCGCGTACCGGCGCACCTGGCTGCACGGCTTCGCCCGCGCGGTCCACGAACGGCTTTCCCACGCCGAGCAGGAGGCCGTCCGCACCGCGGTGCCGGGCGAGCGATCGGCGGAACTGGTGGTCCGCGACCGCGCGCAGATGGTCCAGCACGCGTTCGACTCCGAGTACGGTGACCTGCGCGCAGCCTCGCCCCGGCGGCTCTCCGGCAGCGGTTACCTCGACGGCCACGACGCCGGCACCCGGGCCAACCTCGACCCGGCCGCGCTGACCCGCCGGCGCAAAGCCCTGCGCTGAGTCGCCCGGTTGCCGCTATCGCGGCGGTGATCGCTTCCGCTTGTATGGGCGCATGCGCGTTGTCGATCTTGCCGGCCGCCCCGACCTCCTCGACGCCGCACTGGCCCTCGGCGACGTCGGCGGCCAGTTCATCTACCAGGGCGCGAGCGGCCGGATGATCACCGGCGAGCGCTTCCTGCGCCACTGGGCGCGGTACTTCCTGATCGCCCTGGACGACGCCGGCACGCCGATGGCCCGCGCCCTCTCGGTCCCGCTGGCCTACCCGGCCCCGGACCGCACCGAGCTGCCGGACCACGGCTGGGACCAGGCGATCGAGTGGGCGGCCCACGACATCATCGACGGCCGCGCGCCGAACGCGTTGTGCGCACTGGAAGTCGTGATCGCCCCGCACCTGCGCGGCACCGGCCTGTCGGCCCCGATGCTGAAGGCGCTGAAGGCCCGGGCGGCGGAAACGGGCCTGCGCAAGCTGATCGTCTCGGTCCGCCCGATCGGCAAGGAGGCCGAGCCGTCGGTCCCGATGCCGGAGTACGCGGCCCGCCGCCGCGCGGACGGCCTCCTGGCCGACCGCTGGCTGCGCACCCACGAGCGTCTCGGCGCGCAGGTGGTGAAGGTGTGCCCGTTCGCGGTGACCCTCTCGGGATCCCTGTCCGACTGGCACGACTGGACGGGCGTCAAGCTCCAGGAAGGCGAGAACTTCATCCCGGGCGGCATCGCCCCGGTCCACGCCTCGACCGCCTACGACACGGCGACCTACGTCGAGCCGAACGTGTGGCTGGAACACCCGATGTGATCTCGGGGATCACCCCGATGGCCGGGCCGCCGACCACCTGCTAACTTTTGTTGGCATGTGGACGACGGGTGACGAGCTCCTGCGGCAGCTGGGCGCCTTCGGCAACCCGCACCGGCTGCGGATCGTCGCGGCCCTGCACGCCGAACGCACCTACGTCAGCAAGCTGGCCCGCGAGCTGCGGATCAGCCGCGCGCTGCTGCAGGTCCACCTGCGCAAGCTCGAAGCCGCCGGCCTGGTCACCGCCAGCTTCGAAGCCGGCGAGGACGGCAAGACGCTGCGGTTCTACGAGCTGACCCCGTTCTCCGTCGTGCTGACGCCGGAGGCGATCGCGGCCGCCGCGCCGACGCTCACCACACCGGATTCCGTCCACGGGGACGGCGAGGAGGGACGGACATGAACTGGCACCAGTGGCAGGAGATCATCGGCGTCACCGGGGTGTTCGCCCTGCTGTCGATCGCGATCGTGCAGCTGGCCTCGACCTGGCGCGCCAAGGCGAAGCTGGCGCGGGAGCACGAATACCGGGCGCTGGCCGAGAAAGCCGTCCGGACGCAGGAAGAGACCGAACGGCAGCTCAAGGACGTCCAGGACCGGCTGCGCTCCATCGAACGCGTGCTCAAGGAGGTCGACTGAAGTGAGGCCCTGGACCGCCGAGCGGCAACTCGGCGGCCCAGGAAGAAGAAGCAATCACCTCGCCCGAGGGCGAGCTCTCATCGGATCACTCCTTCACGGAAGGACCTTAGTTCATGCTGCCCGCAAAAACGCCGGTGGCCGAGACGGTCACGAACTGGTCGTTGCGGCACCGCGCCGCCGCGATCCTCGGCTGGCTGGCGCTCGTCGCGCTGGCCTGGGCCCTCGGCACGTTCGCCCCCGGCACCGACGCACGCTCGAGCCCGGCCGGCGACGCCGGCACCGGCCAGGCCGTCCTCGACCGCCAGGCGACCCGCGAACCCTTCTGGGAAAACGTCCTCGTCCAGCCCCGGTCCCCCGCGGCCACGGCCGACCTCGTGACCACCTTGACGACGTCGGGCGCGGCCGCGGACCTCCGCTCCGAAGTCTCCGCCGACCACCGGTCGGAACTGGTCACCTTCCGGATCACCGGCAGTGGCCCCGAAATCCGGGCCAACCTGGCCACGGCGACGGCGGCCGTCGACACCGTCGCGACCCGGCACCCCGGCGTCCGGCTGGCCCAGGCCGGCGACCTCAGCGTGTCCGGCGCGGTCGACAAGAGCATCAAGGAGGACATCGGCCGGTCGGAGGCCCGCTCGCTCCCGATCACCGTGCTCGTCCTGCTGATCGTGTTCGGCTCGCTGGTCGCGGCCGCGATCCCGGTCCTGCTGGCGGCCACCGCGGTGGCCGCCACCTTCGGCTTCCTGTCCGTTGTGGACAATACGATCCCGGTCAACAGCGCGACTTCCGCGATCACCCTGCTCATCGGCATGGCGGTCGGGGTCGACTATTCGCTGTTCTTCCTGCGCCGGGTCCGGGAGGAACGCGAACACGGCGTCGACGAGGCCATCCGGATCGCGGCCCGGACGTCGGGGCACGTGATCGTCGTGTCCGGGCTGACCGTCGTGCTGTGCGTGACCGGCCTGCTGTTCACCGGCCTCGACAACCTCCAGGGCCTGACCGTCGGCACGATCCTGGTCGTCGGCCTGGCCGTGCTGGCCGCGGTGACAGTGTTGCCCGCGACGCTTTCCCTGCTCGGTTCCCGCGTCGACCGCGGCCGCATCCCGTGGCTGGGCCGTCGCCGCCTGCGCTCCCGGTTCTGGGCCGCCGTGGCCGACGTCGTCACCCGGCGGCCCGCGGTCTGGAGCGGACTCGCCACCGCCCTGCTCGTGCTGCTCACCATGCCCGCGCTGGGCATGCGGCTGCAGGACCCGGCACCGACCGAGAGCCTGCCGCGCAGCATCCCGGTGATCGACGCGGCCGTGCGCGTCCAGGAAGCGTTTCCCGGGGTCACCATGCCCGCGCACGTCGTGCTCTGGAACACCCGCGGCGGCCCGGTCGACACCCCCGCGCTGCGGCAGGCGATCGGCGCACTCACCGCAGAGGTCCCGCGCCCGGCCGTCGTCGTCCCGGTGGACCAGGCGCTCGTCGTCCGGATCCCGCTCGGCGGCACCGGCAACGACGAAGCGGCGAGCCGCACGCTCACGACGTTGCGGGAAACCCTGCTGCCGCGGACGGTCGGGCGGATCGACGGGGTCGGGTACGCGGTGGCGGGCCGGACCGCCGAAGCGCACGACTTCACCGAGCAGGCGATCGCCCGGGCGCCCTACACCTTCGGGTTCATCCTGCTGCTCGCCTTCGTGCTGCTGCTCGTGGTGTTCCGATCGGTCGCGGTGCCGGTGGTGTCGATCCTGCTCAACCTGCTGTCGGCCGGCGCGGCCTACGGCGTGCTCACCCTGGTGTTCCAGGACGGGTTTCTCGCGCCACTGCTGGGTTTCACGCCCTACGGCGGGGTGCTCGGCTGGCTGCCGTTGTTCCTCTTCGTGCTGCTGTTCGGCCTGAGCACCGACTACCACGTGTTCATCCTGAGCCGGATCCGCGAGCGACGGCGGTCCGGCGTGCCGGTCCGGCAGGCGATCGTCGAAGGCACCGCGCGCAGTTCCGGCGTGGTGACGAGCGCCGCGCTGATCATGACCGGGGTGTTCAGCGTCTTCCTCAGCCTCGCCGCGATCGAGTACAAGATGCTCGGCCTCGGTATGGCCGTCGCGATCCTGCTCGACGCGACGATCGTCCGGGGCGTCCTGCTGCCCGCCGCGCTGGCGCTGTTCGGCGACCGGCTCTGGCGCAGGCAGGAATTAGCACCCCTTAAAGATCCGTCCAGAACTCTTCACTTGTCCTGACAGATCCGGTTCGGCACGGTTGATCTCATGAACGGTGGACGGGGCGCCTCGGCCCGGATAGCGGTCCTGGCCCTGCTGTGGGGCTCGGGTTTCCTCTGGATCAAGCTGGCCCTGACCGGGCTGAGCCCCGTCCACCTCACCCTCGTCCGCTGCGCCCTCGGCGCGCTGACCCTGCTCGGCCTGGCGTTCGCCGCCCGCCAACGCCTCCCGCGGGACGGCCGCACCTGGGCGCGGCTGATCATCGCCGCGTTCTTCTGCAACGCCTTGCCGTTCGCGCTCTTCGGCATCGGGGAACGCACCGTCGACTCCGGCGTCGCCGGCGTCATGAACGCCACCCACCCGCTGTGGTCACTGCTGATCGGCGTCGCGCTCGGGACGGAACGGCGGCTCAACCCCGCGCGGCTGCTCGGGCTGGCCCTCGGCTTCGCCGGCATCGTGGTGATCTTCGCACCGTGGCACCGGTCGGGGCTGCTGAGCACGGGTGCGCTGGCCCTGCTCGGCGCAAGCCTCAGCTACGCGATCGCGTTCGCCTACATGGCCCGGAAACTGCCGCCGGACGGCGCTCCGCTCGCGCTGTCGGCCGCGCAGCTGATGACCGCCACCGGGCTGACCGCGCTCGCCCTGCCGGTCGCGGGCACGGCGCCGCACCTGACGCTCACCGCCGTCGTCGCCGTGACGATCCTGGGGGTCTTCGGGACCGGGATCACCTTCTCCCTGAACTACCGGATCCTCACCGACGAAGGCCCGACCGCCGCGGCGACCGTCGGCTACCTGCTGCCCGTGGTGTCGGTGGCGCTCGGCGCGCTCTTCCTCGGCGAGCCGCTGTCGCTCCGGGTCGTCGGCGGGATGGCGGTCGTGCTGGTCGCCGTCGGCCTGACCCGGTGGCCGCCTCAGGTGCGCGCGAACTGCCCGGCGAGCTCGGCCGGCGGCCTGGCCACCCCGAAGTAGTCGCCGGTCGCCAGCTCCGCGCCGGCCGTGCGCCACCAGTCCGCCTGGTCCTCGGTGTGGATGCCGTCGACGACGAGCGTCGCGCCGACCTGCCGGACCAGCGGCACCAGGGCGCCGAGGAACGTCGAGTCCGACCACGCCTGCCACTCCGCGAGCCGCCGGTCCACGCGCACGATGTCCACCGGCAGGTCCTCGATCGCGCGCAGGTCGTCGGGCCCCAGCCCGAACTCGTCGAGCATGACGTGCACGCCGAGGTCGGCCAGCGTGGTGACGTTCTCGATCACGCCGGACACCGGCAGCGCGCCGGCCGGGACGCCGAGCATCAGCTGCCCGGGCGGCAGGCCGGTGTCGCGCAGCAGCCGCGTCACGCGCGTGCCGAGCGCGTCGTCGGACACCTGGTGGCCGGTCAGGCCGGCGACCATCGGGAGGCCGAAGCCCGCACGCTGGCGCCACCATTCGCCCTGCCGGCCCGCCGCACGCACCAGCCAGTCGCCGAGCGGCAGCATGAGCCCGGTCGACTCGGCGAGTTCGACGCAGCATTCGTGCGAGAGGGCCGTGTCGTCCGGCCGGTTCCAGTGCAGGCGGGCTTCGATGCCGGCGACTTCGCCGTCCGCCAGCCGCGCCATCGGCCGGTACCGCACGCCGAGCTCGCCGTGCTCCCAGGCGCCCGCCATGCCGACGGCCACCGCCTGCGTCCGCCGGTCGTGGGCGTCGGCCTCGCGGTCGAACATCTTCCACTGGCCGCGCCGCCGTTCCTTGGCCCGCCGCAGCGTCTGGTCCGCCTGGCGCAGCAGTTCGAGGGCGTCGATGCCCTTCGCCGGGCGGTGCACCACCCCGGCGCTGGCCGACAGCGCGAGCCCGTGGCCGTCGACGAAGAACGGCTCGGCGAGTTCGTCGTTGATCGCGCGCACGATCGTGTCGATGTCCGGCGTCGATTCGGTGTTCTCGACCAGGATGCCGAACTCGTCGCTGTGGAACCGCGCGATCATCGCGTTTTCGCGGGCCATCACCGCCTTGAGCCGCTGCGCGAAGTGCACCAGCAGCTGCTCGCCGACCCGGCGGCCGAGGCTGTTGCAGACCATGCCGAACGCGTCGAGGTCGACGTGGAACAGCGTGACCCCGTACGCCGGATCGGCGCGCCGCAGGGCCGTTTCCAGGTGCGTGCCGAAGTATTGACGGTTCGGCAGCCCGGTGAGGACGTCGTGCAGGGCCTGGCGGCTCAGCTCGCCCTGCAGCAGCATCAGCTCGGTGCCGTCCTCGATCACGACGACGAAGTGGGACGGCCGGTTTTCCGCGTCGCGCAACAGGGACGCGGTCAGCGAGATGCGGACGACGTCGCCGTCCTTGCGCAGCAGCCGTTCCGACTGCCGGATCCGTTCCTTGCCGCCGTCCAGCAGCGCCGTCATCGCGTCGCGGAGGACCTCGACGGACTCGGGGTGGACGACGTCGTACAGCACCGAGCCGGCCAGCTCCCCCGCCGGGTGCCCGAGCATCTCGGCCAGCGCCGCGTTGGCGCGCACGATCCGGCCGTCCAGCGCGACGACGGCGATGCCGCTCGCCGACGACGTCACCACCTCTTCGAAGCGCGCTTCGCTCTGCCGCAGGTTCCACTGCGCGTCCCGCACCGCCTTGATCAGCGACAGGTGCATGATCTCCTGCTGGTCGAGGACGCTGCGCTCGTGCGCGAGCAGGAAGCCGCAGGCCAGCGCGCCGAGCGCGGCCACGACCCGGTCGGCGGCGCCGTCCACCTCCTGGAGTTCGGGCAGCGTGGGCAGGCCCTTGCCGAGGACGTCGAGCGTGCACCGCAGCCCGGGCTCGCCGACGTAGCCGAGCGCGACCAGCCGCGCGCCGATCCGCTCGGCCGGGGTCAGGTCCGGGGACGTCCGGCGCAGGGCGTCGCAGAGCGTGCCGACCAGATCGCGCAGTTCCGCGTCGAGTTCTTCGCGGCTCAGCGACACGACGGTCACGCCGCTGAGCAGGTACGCCCATTTCCGGGCGAGCAGCACCCGCCCGCGGCCCGCATCGGGTGCGAGGGGCTGTTCCGGCTGGGATTCGATCATCGGCATGAGGACGTCCGCCATCAGATCCTGCGGCCGATTCCGCAGGAAAGCGCGATGGGTACGGTCATATCGGCACCCGGCGGAACGAATCCTGCTGATCGTGTCACGAAGAACACCTTCTTGATGAGGCATGTTTCAGCCGGCGGACGGAAAGAGCTTAGCGATTCCCCGCGGTTCGGCTACTGGGCCATCCGCGTGAGCCCACACCACCCGATCGGGCACTGTCCCGTTCGACCGGACAGGCCTACCGTGAGCCGTCTCGTTGGGAAATCCACACAATGGCGCAACGAGGAGTATGCATGAGCGTCCCGGTCGCACCCAGGCGGTGGCCTTTTCTCGGCCACACCCCGGCACTCCTCCGGCAGCGCTTCGCATTCACCGACACATTGCCCGCGCACGGCGAGGTCGTCAAACTCTATCTCGGACCGGCGCCCGTCTACTTCGTCGCGAGTCCGCGATTGGCCCACGAAGTGCTGGTCAACGAGGGACCGAAGTTCCGCAAGGGCGCGATGTTCGACAAGTTCCGGCCGTTCGTCGGAAACGGCTTGGTGCTTTCGAACGGCGACTTCCACCTGCGGCAGCGCCGGTTGCTGCAACCGGCGTTCCACCGCGACCGCCTGGCCGCGTACGCGGAGATCATGCGGCGCGCGGCCGCGGACCTGAGCGACTCGTGGCGCGCCGGCGAAGTGCGGCCGATCGACGACGACATGCAGAGCCTGGCCGTGACGATCGTCGGCGAAGCGCTGTTTTCCACCGAACTGGGGAAAGCGGCGATCGCCGAAGCCCGCCGCTCGATTTACGTGATCATCCAGCAGGGGATGATTCGCGCATTGTCGCCCAAGTTCGTCGAAAAGCTCCCGGTGCCGGGGAACCGGCGGTTCGACGAGGCGATCGCCCGGATGCAGGGAATCGTCGTCGAGGTGATCCACGACTGGCGGCGCGACGGCACCGACCACGGCGACCTGCTTTCGACGTTGCTGCTGGCCGGCATGACCGACGAGCAGGCGCGCGACGAGGCGCTCACCCTGCTCACCGCGGGCATCGAGACGACGGCGCTGGCGCTGGCCTGGACGTTCCACGAACTCGGCCGGCACCCGGAGATCGAGGCGCGGGTGCACGCCGAGCTCGACGAAGTGCTGGCCGGCCACCCGGTCACCGTCGAGGACCTGCCCCGGCTGACCTACACCCGGCAGGTGGTCGACGAGGTGCTGCGGCAATACCCGCTCTGGATGCTGATGCGCCGCACGCTCACCGAAGTCGACCTCGGCGGCGTCCGGCTGCCGGAAGGCGCGGAGGTGATCGTCAGCCCGCACGCGCTCCACCACGATCCCACGTCGTTCGCCGACCCGGACCGCTTCGACCCGGACCGCTGGACCCCGGAGCGGGCGGCGGCGGTGCCGAAGGGCGCGTTCGTGCCGTTCGGCGCGGGCACCCGGCAGTGCATCGGGAACCGGTTCGCCCAGAACGAGATCGTCATCACCCTGGCCACGGTGGCCGCCCGCTGGCGGCTGGTCCCGGTACCGGGCCGGCCGGTCCGCGTGAAGTTCACGTCGGCCGCGTACCCGGAAAGCCTGCCGATGACGGTGGTTCCCCGCTAGCGGCAGGCCAGATCCTGGACAGATCCGGGACAGTTGGCGGCGATGCGTGCCGATCCGCCCGCCCGCGTAATACAAACGGGCCGCAGGCACGAGACCACCGGGGAGTGCGCATGCGGGTCGTGGCGGTCATGAACTACAAGGGCGGAGTGGGCAAGACGACGCTGACGGCGAACCTCGGCGCGGTCGCCGCGAGCCGCGGCCTGCGGGTGCTGCTGCTCGATCTCGATCCGCAGACCAACCTGACGTTTTCGTTCTTCTCCATCGACGACTGGCACGAGCGGCTGGCGGACAAACGCACGATCAAGCAGTGGTACGGCGCCGAACTGCCCGGCCGCGACATTCCGCTGGCCCAGCTCGTCGTGTCGCCGGAACGGGTGAACAAGGTCCTCGACGGCACGGGCGGGCGGCTCGACCTGATCTCGTCCCACCTCGGCCTGATCGACATCGACCTCGAACTCGCCGCCCTGCTCGGCGGAACGACCACCCTCGACGGCTCGAAGCGGCGGTTCCTGGACCTGCACGGCTGTCTGCGGCAGGCCTTGGCGGACGACTTCTTCGCCGAGTACGACCTGGTCCTCATCGACTGCGCCCCGAACTTCGGCCTGGTCACGAAGACGGCGATCGTCGCGAGCGAGCGCATCCTCGTCCCGGCCAAGGCGGACTACCTGTCCACCCTGGGGCTGGACTACCTCGGGGGCAACTGCACCGGCCTGGTCGAGCAGTTCAACGACTTCGTCCACCACAAAGGCGGCAGCCGTGAGCACGAGCCGATCAATCCCGAGTTCCTCGGCGTGGTGTTCACGATGGTGCAGTTCTACGCCCAGCGGCTGACGGCCGCCCAGCAGAAGTACGTCGACGAAGCGCAAGCGAACTCCCAGGTTCCGGTGCTGAAGAGCTACATCCGCAACAGCACGCCCCATTTCGGCGACGCCGGTGAAGACGGCGTGCCGGCCATGCTTCGCGCCACCGGCCGCGACAACGTCGTGCGGGAGTTCGACGAATTCGCCGACGAGGTCCTGGGTGCCCTTTCCCTCTCCGGAGATCGCCGGTGAACGACCTGAAGCGGCTCGCCGCCCTTCAAGCGCGGGTGTTCGAGTTCCTGGAGCAGCAGGACGAGGCCACGCTGGAAGCGATCCTCGACGGCACGGCCCAGCTGGCGGTGTCCGGGCTTCCCGCGGATCTGTCGAAGCTGCCGAGGAAGGACCTGGTGGCGCTGGCCAAGAACCGCGGATTGCGCGGGTACAGCAAGCTGAACAAAGCCGACCTGGTCACCCTGCTCACCGGCAACAGCGCCGCCGCAACCCCGGCCGAGCCGCCACCCGCACCCGCCGCACCCCCGGCCGAGCCGCCACCCGCCGCCCCGAGGCCGGTCGCCACCGCACCGGCGGCCCCGGCTCCGCGGCCGGTCCGCACTCCTCCGGCGGCGACCGCGCGACCGGGCGTCGACGCGGCCGCCGTCGCCGCCCACCTGCGCGAAACCGAAACCGAGGAGCAGGGCGCCGCCTACCTCGACGCCCAGCGCCTCGACCGGGACAGCCTGCTCGCCGTCGCCACCGAGCTGCAGCTCACCCGGGTGGACCGCCTGAGCCAGAAGGAACTGAAACGCCGGATCCTCAAGCAGGCCATCGGCGCCCGGCGCAAGTTCGCCGGGCTGCGGAAGTGGTGACCGCCGACGGCCGCTCGATGCACCTGATCGACGGCCGCCGCGTCACCGTGCCGGACCTGCTGGAAGCCCGCCTGCTGGCGCCCGGGGCGAAGCTCAGGTTCGAGCGCAAGCGCGTCGGCGCGACCTTCGACGCGACCGTCACCGCCACCGGCAAGATCCGGCTCGAGCCCGACGGCGAGGAGTTCCGCTCACCCTCCCGCGCGGCGATGGTGGCCGCCGGGATGCGCGCGGTCGACGGGTGGCGGGCCTGGGTGGTGGTGGCCGAGCAGCGCCTGCTGGATTCGGTGCGCCAGGACTTCCTCGACCAGGCGATCTCGGCCACCGACCGGCAGAACGGGGACCAGCGCGTCCACGAGCGGTTGCGGCAGGCCCGCACCCGTGCCGACCAGGGCGATCCCGAGCGCATCACGGTCCGCGAGCTGCTGAAGCTGTGGGGCGTGACCGACCGCGGCGACCAGATCGGCCGGATCGAAGCGGGCCTGGCCAACCACGGATTGGTGACGTCCCCCGGCTTCCGCGCGGTCACCCTCGACACCGTCGTCACCCTGACGACGCCACCGGAGGAACCCGAAGAACCGGCGGCTCCCGACGTCCTGCCGGCCACCGAAGACGACGAAGGCGGCGGCGACCTGGACGTCCGCCTGACGGTGGGCAACCTGAAGCCGGTCGAAGGCCTGGCGTTCGTCGGGCCCAACAGCTCGCTCGATGAGGCCATCACCACGATGCTCCTCAACGACTTCTCGCAGCTGGCCGTGCTGAGCGGCCCGCGCAACCCCCGCGGAGCCGTGACGTGGCGCTCGATCGTGCAGGCCATGCACAGCAAGCCCGGGGCGAGGCTCGCCGACGCGATCGTCCACGCCGAAGTCGTCGCCTACGACCGCGACCTGTTCGACGTCCTGCCCACCCTGCAGCAGCAGGAGTTCGTGCTGGTCACCGACGAGAGCCGGGCCGTGCAGGGCATCGTCACGACCTCCGACGTCGCCCGGCGCTACGGCGAGATGGCCACGCCGTTCTTCCAGCTGGGCGAGCTGGACCAGACGCTCCGCTGGATCATCCGGTGCGAACTGGACCTCCCGGCCGTCCGGCCCCTGTGCGGCCGCCCGGTCGACAGCTTCGACCACCTGACCTTCGGCGACTACCAGCGCATCCTGGAGAACAAGGACGCCTGGAACCGCATCGGCTGGCCCCTGGACCGGCCGGCGTTCATCGCCCGCCTGAACGAGATCCGGCAGATCCGCAACAGCGTCATGCACTTCCACCCGGACCCGATCTCCGAAGACACCGTCGAGAAGCTGCGGCACTTCAACAGCCTGCTGCACCGCTACCGCACCCGCGCCTAGGACGCCTCCCACCGGCCGGAAAGCCCAGTGGGTGCTGCGGCGCGTCCTCCTCGAGCACGGCGGTCGCCTCGGGCAGCAGCCTCGCCCGGTCGTGCTCGGAAACCAGCGGAGCAGTCTCCTCCTCCGGCGGCTACCGCGTCCGCGGATCCTCCGACGGATCGGCGTACATCGGCGGGCACCCGTGTTCGACGGCTTCGGGCCGCAGCTCGTAGTGCCACGGCTCGTTGCGGTAGATCTGGCACAGCCCGTACCGCGCACCGTGTTCGGCCAGCCACTTCCGAGCCGCGGGCGGCCCGACATCGACGGCCTGGCCCCGCACGTGGGCCGACCGGTCCGGGGTCGTCACCCAGCGGGCCGCGGCCGCTTCCGAGCCGTGCTTCGCGATCCCCTGACGCCGTAGCTGTTCTTGGTACGCCCACGAACGCCAGCCGCCGTTGACGACGAACGACACCCCGTCGGCCGCGGCGGCCACCGCGGCCCGGCGGAGGGCGTCGAGCAGGCCGGGTTCGAGGTTCGCCACGGCCGGGGAGTCGTCGAAGACCGGCAGGCCGTCCGGGACGGCGCCGTGTCCCCGGCCGAGGGACGTGCGCTGGCTGGAGGTCATGGCCGTCAGTCAAGGCCGCGGGGTGTTGCCGGTACGTACGCGCTTTCCGATATGCGCCCGATAGGCACCCGCTCGTAGCATCGGCGGGGTGCGTGTCTTGATCGTCGAGGACGAGCCCTACCTGGCCGACGCCATCCGCGACGGCCTCCGGCTGGAGGCCATCGCGGCGGACACCGCCGGCGACGGCGACACCGCGCTGGAGCTGCTGAGCGTCAACACCTACGACATCGCCGTCCTCGACCGCGACATCCCCGGCCCGTCCGGCGACGAGGTCGCCCGGCACATCGTCGCCTCCGGCAGCGGCCTGCCGATCCTCATGCTCACCGCCGCCGACCGGCTCGACGACAAGGCCACCGGCTTCGGCCTCGGCGCCGACGACTACCTCACGAAGCCGTTCGAGCTCCGCGAACTCGTGCTCCGGCTCCGCGCCCTCGACCGGCGGCGCGCGCACAACCGGCCGCCGGTGCACGAAATCGCCGGCCTGCGCCTGGACCCGTTCCGCCGCGAGGTCTACCGCGACGGCCGGTACGTGGCCCTGACGCGCAAGCAGTTCGCCGTGCTCGAAGTGCTCGTCGCCGCCGGGGGCGGGGTGATCAGCGCCGAAGAGCTGCTGGAGCGGGCCTGGGACGAGAACGCCGACCCGTTCACCAACGCCGTGCGCATCACGGTGTCCGTGCTGCGCAAGCGGCTCGGCGAACCCGGGATCATCGCGACCGTGCCCGGCGTCGGCTACCGCATCGACACCGGCGACGAGGACCGTGGCTAGGGAACCGGGGTTGAGCGCCCGCCTGAAGCTCACCCTCAGCTACGCCGGGTTCGTCATGCTGGCCGGCCTCCTGCTGCTGGGCGCCGTCCTGGCCTTCTACCTGTACTTCCTGCCCAACGGCTGGATCATCACCGAGGGCAACTTCTGGATCAACCGCGCACGCCTGGTGCGCGCGTTCGTGCCGTTCATGGCCGTCGTGATCGTCTTCCTGCTGGTGTTCGGGCTGCTGGGCGGCTGGGTCCTGGCCGGCCGGATGCTCGACCCGCTGACCCGCATCACCGACGCCACGCGCGTCGCCGCCACCGGCTCGCTCTCCCACCGCATCCGGCTGCCCGGCCGCGCCGACGAGTTCCGCGAGCTCGCCGACGCCTTCGACACCATGCTCGCGCGGCTCGAGACGCACGTCGCCGAGCAACGCCGGTTCGCCGCCAACGCCTCCCACGAGCTGCGCACGCCGCTGGCGATCACGCAGAGCCTCCTCGACGTCGCCCGCAACGACCCCGAACGCACCACCGACGAGCTCGACGAACGCCTTCGCGTCGTCAACACCCGGGCGATCGAGCTCACCGAGGCCCTGCTGCTGCTCAGCCGCGCCGAGCAGCGGGCCTTCAGCCGCGACCGCGTCGACCTGTCCCTGGTCGCGGAGGAAGCCGCCGAAACGCTCCTGCCCCTCGCCGAGAAGCGGGGTGTCACCATCGAGACGTCCGGCGACGCCGCGCCCGCCCTCGGCTCACCGGCGCTCCTGCTGCAGCTGACGACGAACCTGGTGCACAACGCGATCGTCCACAACCTGCCCGAGCGCGGCGCGGTGTGGGTCACGACCGGCGCCGAGCCGGGGACGGTGGTGCTCACCGTGGAAAACACCGGCGACCACCTCCCGCGGCCCCTGGTGGCCACCCTCGCCGAGCCTTTCCAGCGCGGCACCGAGCGCATCCGCACCGACCAGGCGGGCGTCGGCCTCGGCCTGGCCATCGTCAAGAGCATCACCCAGGCCCACGACGGAACGCTGACGCTGGTCCCGCGACCGGCGGGCGGCCTCCGCGTCACCGTCCGGCTGCCCGATCACGCGACGGGGAAGTCGAAATAGGTGTCCGGGTAGGGCTCGTCCTTCAGGCCGTAGTGCCACCATTCGCGCTCGTACGCGGCAAACCCGCAACCCTCCATGATGGACCGCAGGCAGGCGCGGTTCGCGGCTTCGGCCTGCGGGATCCCCCGGGCGTCGTGGTGCGAGATCGCGTCCATCAGGTCGTGGCCACCGCCCATGGAGGCGAGCTCGCCGGTGTCGAGGTGGTAGAGCGTCAGATCCACGGTGCTGCCTCGGCTGTGCCCCGACTTGGCGGCCACGTACCCCTTGGCGAACATCGCGCGCCGGTCGATGTTCGGGTAGTGCCACAGCTTCGTGCGGCCGTCCTCGGGTTCGTCCACCCAGCGCAGGAAGCGGTCGACGGCGCGTTGCGGGCGGTAGCCGTCCCACAGCACCAGGCCGAAACCGAAGGACGCGGCCTTCTCCTGCGCTTCGCCGAGGGCAGCGCACAAGGTCTTCGTGCCGACGATCCGGTTGACCAGGTAGCCGTCCACCGGCTTGCCGGTGAAGTTGTCCCAGGTGGCGTACTTGGCGTCCCAGCGGATGCCGGGTACCACCTCGTCCACGAAGGCGAAGTCGTCGTTCATCGGGCGGTCCCGGCGACGATCCGGTCGATCAGGTCCGGGAGCGGCACCCCGGCGGCGGCCATCATCCGCGGGTAACGGCTGTAGGACGTCAGGCCGGGCAAGGTGTTGACCTCATTGAGGACCACCGTGCCGTCGTCGGTGAGGAACATGTCCACCCGGGCCAGTCCCCCGCAGCCCAACGCGCGGTAGATGGCTTTCGCCGTCTCCTGGACGCGGGCGCGGGTTTCCGCCGGGATGTCGGCGGGCACGACGGGCGTCGAGTTCTCGGAGCCGCTTTCGGGTGCGTCCTCCTGGTGGATCCGGAAAAAGCCGTGGGAAAGGGCGATCCGGTCCACTTCGCCGGCGAAGAGCTCCGGGCCGCGGCCCAGGATCGCGCACCCGACCTCGCTGCCGGCCACGGCCTCCTCGATCAGGACCTTCGAGTCGTACTGCGCCGCGGTCGCGATGGCCGCCGCCAGCTCGTCCGCACCGGACACCTTGCTGACGCCGAAGGAGGAGCCGGAACGGGCCGGCTTCACGAAAACGGGATAGGTGAGCCCGTCGACGTCCTCGCCCGCCTGAACGGTCCGGAAGTTCGGCGTGGCGATGCCCGCGCTCCGGGCGACGACGTAGGCGAGTGATTTGTCCATGCACAGAGCCGAACTCTGGACGTCGCAGCCGGCGTAGGGAAGGCCGGAGAGTTCCAGCAGACCCTGGATCGCCCCGTCCTCGCCGAGCTTGCCGTGCAGCACGGGCAGCACCACGTCCAGCTCGATCGTCTCGTACTTCCCGTCTTCCAGGACGAGCAGCCCGGGAACGCTCCGGTCCGGCGACAGAACGACGGTCCGCCCGTCTTCCCAGCCCGCTTCCGGTCCGTCACAGAGCTTCCAGGCCCCGGTCTTCGTGATCCCGACCCAGCTCGGTGCGTACTTCCCGGTGTCGAGGTGTTTCGCGACCTCTTGCGCGGACTTGACCGAGACGGGGTGTTCTTCGGAACCGCCCCCGAAGATGATCCCGAGCCTAACCTTGGCCATGCCGTTCCCCGCTTTCGAATTTCAGGCAGTTGACGATGGAGTTTTCGACGGTGTCGCGCAGCGCGTGGTCCGTGTAATAGGCGGTGTGCGGGCTGACGAGCACGTTCGGCAGTTTCTGCAGCCGCACCAGCAGGTCGCTCTCGACGGGCCGCCCCCGCCAGTCGGCGTAGAAGACGCCTTCTTCTCCTTCGAGGACATCGAGTGCGGCCCCGCCCAGCCGGCCGGTTTCCAGCGCCTCGACGAGGGCTCCGGTATCGAGAAGCGGCCCTCGCCCGGTGTTGACGACGAACGCACCGGGCTTCATCAGCTCGAGCCGCCCCCGGTCCAGGAGGTGACGCGTACCGGCGTCGAGTGGCGTGTGGAGGGTGACGATGTCGCTCGACCGCAGCAGTTCTTCGAGCGGCAGGTAGTCGACGTCCGCGTGCGGCCGGCTGTCGTACGCCACCACCCGGGCGCCGAACCCGCGCAGCCGCCGGACGACCGCGGCGCCGATCCGTCCGGTCCCGATCACCCCGACGGTCAGATCGCGCAGTTCCTTTCCCCGCACGTCGTTCAACCGGTAGTCGTGCTCGCCGGCCCGCCGGATGACGGACCGGGCGTCCCGCGACAGCATGAGCATGAGCATGAGCGTGTAGTCGGCCACGCTGTCCGGCGAATAGGCGACGTTCCCCACGGAAATGCCGACGCTGTGCGCGTACCCGACATCGACGTGGTCGTAGCCGACGCTCCTCGTGGAGAGGTAGGAGACGCCGATCCGGCTGAGCGCAAGAAGAGTCCGGTCGTCGACCGGCGACTTGTGGCCGACGCTGACGCACCGGCGGCCGGCGGCGAGCCCGACGTTGGCCTCGCACAGGGCAGCGTCCGTGATGGTCGGCGTCACCCCGAAGCGCGGCGCCAGCTCCCGGAACAGCAGGGCCTCATCGGGTGCACACCCATAGATCGTCATCCCGAGTGCCGGTTCGCTCATGCCGACCAGTCAAGGGAAGACGGCGTTGCCGGCACGTATGCGCTTTTGGATACACCGAAGATAAGTTACCGTCTGGTAAGTACCCCCGAGAGGAGATCATGGCCTGTCGCCGCTGGGCCGCCGCCGGTCAAGCGGGATCGCCCCAGCCGTGCCCGGCAACTCGGCGACTACACCCCGCTGTCCAGCTAGTGCTCTGTCCATGAACGTTGGCCGGTTTGGTGACACGCCGGTCGGCGTTTGGGGCTGGTGATCGGCTTGCGGCCAGGGTGGGTGGATGGCACGAAATCAGTTTCCAGCGCACCGAGACCTGGAAGGAGTCCAACGACCCGGACCGGGACGCGAAGCTGGCCAGGATCGAGCACGTCACCAGCAAGTTCCCGGAGCGGGTGTTCGCCTTCGACGAGTTCGGCCCGCTCACAATCCGGCCCCACCTCGGTGCCGGATGGGCCCGCAAAGGACATCCGGACCGGCTGCCTGCGAACTACCACAAGCTGCACGGGGTCCGGCAGTTTCCACGGCTGCTACTCCGTGGGCGATGACACCCTCTGGGGCGTCGTGCGCAGGAAGAAGTCCGCCGCGCACACCCTGGCCGCACTCAAATCAATCCGCGCCGCGCGTCCGGACGGGGCACCGATCTACATCATCCTGGACAACCTCTCCGCCCACCGCGGCAACGCGATTCGCACCTGGGCGGCACGCAACAAGGTCGAACTCTGCTTTACCCCGACCTACTCGTCCTGGGCCAACCCCATCGAGGCGCACTTCGGGCCGCTACGCGCCTTTGTCATCGCCGGTTCCGACCATCCCAACCACCCGGTGCTGGCCCGCAGGCTGCACGACTACCTGCGCTGGCGCAACGCCAACGCCCGGCACCCCGATGTGCTCTCCGCGCAGCGTCGTGAACGCGCACGCATCCGCAGTGAGAAGGGCATCCGCTGGGGCGGACAACCCCTCACCACCGCCGCCTGACCGACCCGGCGAACCTATCTGGACAGAGCACTAGCCCGGGTGCTTCGAGACACGTTGTCCCGTGACCGGTCCGTCCGAAGCAGACATGGCGCGACGGAGGCTTGCCGGGCGCATGTCGGTCCATACCTCGTCGATGTGGGACAGGCACTCCTCCTTCGTGCCGGTGAACCCGGTCGCGGTCCAGCCGGGCGGGCCTTCGCGGTCCGCCGGCCAGATCGAGTACTGCTCCTCGTCGTTGACGACCACCCGGTACGTCACTGCGGCTCCTCGGTGTCGGTGATGATGTTGTCCAGCACGGCTTCGAAGTTGGCGAGCACGTGCGCCACGAAGCGGTCGTCGTACCGCCCCCGGTCGAACACGGCTTCGAGGCGCATCCGGTCGCCCGGTGTGACCACCAGGGTGAACGGGTAGTTCGTCCACGTCTTCGCGGATACCGCGGTGGCGCCCGCCGGCGCGAGTCGTTCGCGGACCGACTCGCGCACCGGATAGTTCTCGACCACCAGGATGGTCTCGAACAGCGGCACATTGCCCGGCACCTCGCTCCAGCCGTGCACCCGCACCAGCGGTGTGTGGTCCGACGGCAGCTCCGCCTGGTGGCGCTGGTTGTCCTGCAGCCACGTCACCAGGTCCCCGTCCGCCGGGATGGTGACCCGCACCGGCAGCGTGTTGATGAACATCCCGAGCATGCGGGTGTTGTCCGGTTCCGTTGACCGGCCGCTGCGCGTCACGCCGAAGACGACGTCCGGGGTGCCCGCGTACCGGGACAAGACCAGACCCCACGCCGCCTGCAGCACCGTGTTCGCGGTGACCCGGTGTGTCCTCGTGAACCCGGTCAGCCGGTCACCGAGGTCGAGCAGGCGCTCGCACTGCGCGTGCCCCGACCCGCCGGACGCGCGCGACGGCAGTGGGGTCGGCTCGCGGAAGCCCGCCAGGTACCGCTGCCAGAACGGGCGGGCCAGCTCGTGGTCCTGCGCACGGAGCCACGCGATGTGCGCCGACCAGGACGGCGCCGGGTCGTGCGGTGGCGGTGCGCCGGCGCGGAGCGCGTCGTACACGGCGAGGTACTCGTCGACCAGCGCGACGAGGCTCCAGCCGTCCAGCACGAGGTGATGGCTGGTCAACGCCACCACCCAGGCCCCGTCTGCGAGGTCGACCATGGTCAGCCGGACCAGCGGCGCCTCGAACGGGTCGAAGCCCCGGATGCGGTCGGTCAGCAACAGCTCCTCGAGCCGTTTGCGGTGGGTGTCCGGCGGCCAGGCGGTGCCGAGGACGACGTCGGCGGCCGGTGTGGCGTGCCGGTCCACCACCTGCCACGGTTCTTGCCGGTCGTCGAGCACGAAACGGGTGCGCAGCACCGGGTGGCGGCGCGCCAGCTCCGCCCACGCCGCGGTGCACGTGTCCGGGTCGAGCCCCTCCTGCGGCCACACCGTCTGGCTGACGTACAGACCGCTGCCCGGTTCGGCGAGTACGTGGAAGAGCATGCCTTCCTGGGTCGGTGCCAGCGGGTACGCGTCCGCCGCGGCCGGGTCGCGGCGCAGGATCGCCGCACGCCGGGCGGCCCAGTCCGGCGGTATGACGACCGGCGCCTCGACCGGTGTGGCGACCGCGGCGAGCTCGGCGATCGTCTGGTGGGCGAAGAACTGCCGCGGGGTCAGGTGCAGCCCGGCGCTCGCCGCCCGCGCGACGATCTGGATGGCGCGGATCGAGTCGCCGCCGAGCGCGAAGTAGTTGGCGTCCGCCGCCGGCGCCGGCACGTCGAGCACCTGCGCCCAGACGGCCGCCAGGACCCGTTCCGCCTCCGTTTCCGGCGCCCGCCCGCCTGCCATCGCGGGCTCCGGTGGGGCCGGCAGCGCGCGCCGGGCGAGCTTCCCCGTCGGTGTCGTGGGCAGCTCGGTCAGCGGCACGTATGCCGACGGCACGAGCGCGTGCGGCAGCGACTCGGCGAGGAACGCGCGCAGCACGACCGGTTCCGCGACCGCCGCCACGGCGGGGTCCGCGACCACGTACGCCACCAGCACCCCGTGCACCGCGACGGCCGCCCGGCCGACGGTCGGGTGCGCCCGCAGCGCCGCCTCCACGTCAGCCGGGTCGAAGCGGACGCCGTTGACCTTGAGCTGGTCGTCGGACCGCCCGAGGTACTGCAGGGTGCCGTCGGGCAGGTGCCTGGCCCGGTCGCCGGTGCGGTAGAGGCGTTGCCCCGGCAGCGTCGGGTGGGGCACGAACCGGTCCGCGGTCAGCGTCGGGTTGCCGTGGTAGCCGCGGGCCAGGCCGGCGCCACCGACGTAGACGTGGCCGGGCAGGCCGGTGCCCACCGGGATCATCTCGTCGTCGAGCAACTCGACCCACGTGCCGTCGATCGGCCGGCCGACGGGCACGTGGCGGTGCACCGCGGGCGCCCGGACCTCGTGTGCGGTGGTCGTCATCGTCGTCTCGCTGGGGCCGTACATGTTGACCACGCGCGCCGAGGGCGCGACCACGGCGAGGTCGAGTACGTCACCCGCGTGCAGCGGCTCGCCGCTGACCAGGACGGTGCGCAGTGCCGGCAGCGTGACCCTGCGCCGGGCGAGGTGGCCGGTGAGCACCCGCAGGACCGACGGGACGACGGACGCGACCACGCTCACCGGTTCGGCTGCGAGCACGTCGACGGCCGTGTCCAGATCGGCCACCCCGTCGGTCAGCAGCGCGATCCGCGCGCCGACCGTCAGCGGGAACACGAGGTCGCGCAGGCTCGCGTCGAACGAGACGGTCGTCATCGCCGCCACGGTGTCACCAGGGCCCGCGTACTCGCGCCGCCGCATATCCGCGAGATAGTTCGCCACGCCGCGGCGCGTGCCCGCGATCCCCTTGGCCGCCCCGGTCGAGCCGGAGGTGTGCACGACGTAGGCCAGGCTGTCCGGCTCGGCCCGGGGGAACTCCGCGATCCGGTCGACCGGCCGGTCGCTTGCCTGGACCACCGGGCCCGCGAACCCCGGCAGAGGTTTCTTCGTCAGCAACACGCCGGGGCGGGTGTCGTCGAGGATTCCGGCCAGCCGAGCAGGCGGGTGCTCCGGGTCGAGCGGCACGAACCCCGCCCCGGCCCGCCACACCGCCATCAGGGCGACGACCAGATCCGCGTCCCGGCCGAGGTGGACGGCGACGAGCGTCTCCGGTCCCGCACCGGCCGCCACGAGCCGGGTGGCGAGGCGGTCGACACGGGCGCCGAGCTCGGCGTACGTGACGTCGGTCCCGGCGGCACGCACCGCGACCCGGTCCGGCCGGGCAGCGATCTGCCGGGCCACCGGCTCCCACGGGTCGGCCACCGCGGGGGTGACCCGTCGCGGGACCGGTGCCGGGGTGAGCGGCACGCGCATCACCGGGCGGTCCGGTTCGGCGGCGACGAGGTCGAGCAGCCGCAGCCAGTGCGCCACGAACGTCTCCGCCCAGGCCTGGTCGACGACGTCTCTGTCGAACTCGAGCGTCCCGGTCAGGCCGCCGGCGTGCTCGGTCACCGCGAGCCGCAAGTCACACTTGACCCCGCCCACCGGGACCGGCACCGAGCGCGCGGCAAGGTCGGGCACGGCGAAGGCGGCCGCTGGATCGCTCTCCACGACGAACTGCGCCTGCACGATGGGATGCCGGGTGAGGTCGCGGTCCGGTGCCAGCGCCTCGACGAGACGCTCGAACGGCACGTCCTGGTGCGCGTAGGCGCCGAGCGCGGTCTCCGCCACCCGATCGAGCAGCTGCCGGAAACTCGGGTCGCCGGACACCGAGGTGCGAAACACGACCGTGTTGACGAACAGCCCGGCCAGCGGCTCGAAGTCGACGTGGTCCCGCCCGGAGACGGGGGAACCGACCAGCACGTCGTCCCGGCCGGTGTACCGGGCGAGCAGTGCCTGGTAGCCGGCCAGCAGCACCATGAACAGCGTGGCCTGCCCGGCCCTGGCGAGCTCGCGCAGCCGGGCACACAAGATGCCGTCGACGGTGAACGAGACCCGGCCGCCGTGGAAGTCCTGCACCGCCGGGCGCACCAGGTCACTCGGCAGGTCGAGCACGAGCTCCGCACCATCCAAAGCGGACTTCCAGTACGAGAGCCCGGCGTCGAGGCGAGCGCCGGTGAGCCGCTCTCGTTGCCAGGCGGCGAAGTCGGCGTACTGCATGGCGGGCACGGGCAGTTCCGCACCCGCGTAGATCGAGCCGAGGTCGCGAGCGAGCACGTCCAACGACATCCCGTCGGCGACGATGTGGTGCACCACGACGACCAGAACGTGCTCGTCCGCGCCGACCCGCAAGACCCGGGCCCGCACCAGCGGGTACGTCGCCAGGTCGAACGGCCGCGCGGTCTCCTCGGCCAGCGCGGCGGCCACCTCGTCCGGTGCGACATCGTCGACCGCCATCCTCGCCGCCCCGGGCGGGTGCACCCGGGCGTACGGCACACCGTTCTCGGCGTGGAAGGTCGTTCGCAGCGTCTCGTGGCGGGCGAGCAACCCGGTGACTGCCTCGCGCAGCACGTCGACGTCGAGAGGCCCGGACAGGTGCAGGGCCAGTGCCAGGTTGTAGGTGCCTGCCTGGTCTCCCACCTGCTCGACGAACCACAGCTGCTCCTGCGCGAACGACAGCGGCAGCGGCCGTCCGTCACGCGGCAGCGGCCGCGGTTCGTCCGCCGCGTCCCGCCCCCGGGTGGAGATCAGGTCGGCGAGACCCGCGACCGTGCCGGCACGCACCAGGTCGGCGAACGTGAGCCGGACGCCCAGCTGCCGCGCGATCCTGGTGACGACCCGGATCCCCGCGAGCGAGTGCCCGCCGACGTCGAGGAAGTGGTCGGTCACGCCGACCCCGTCGGCACCCAGTACCGCCGACCAGATCCCGGCGAGCCGCCGTTCGAGGTCGTTCGACGGCGCGACGTGGTCCTCGGCCCGCTCCGGGCCGGGCGCGGGGAGCGCGGCTCGGTCGACCTTTCCCGCGGGGTTGAGCGGAAAACGCGGCAACGTCACGTAGTACCGCGGCACGACCATGGCGGGCAGCGAGTCCGCGAGGTGCTCGCGCAGCTCCCGCGCGCCCGGCCCCGGCGTGCCGGGACGGGGCACCACGTAGGCGACGAGCCGTCCGTCGCGCTGGTGGACCACGGCGGCCGCGACCCCCGGATGGCCGGTGAGCACCGCCTCGATCTCGCCCGCCTCGACCCGGACTCCGTTGACCTTGATCTGGTTGTCCAGCCTCCCGAGGTAGTCGAGCTGCCCGTCCGGACGCTCGCGGACCAGGTCACCGGTCCGGTACAGGCGTCCGCCGGGCACGGTCGGATCGGGCACGAACCGGGCTGCGGTCAGGCCAGGTCTGCGGAAGTAGCCCCGGCCCACCGCGACGCCCCCGATGTGCAGCTCACCCGGTGTGCCGGGCGGGACCGGGCGCAGGTGCTCGTCGAGCACGTGCAGCGTGTTGCCGGGCACAGCGACCCCGATCGGCACGGGTGACTCGCCGCCCCGGCACCGGGCGAACGTCGAGGAGATCGTGGTCTCGGTCGGCCCGTAGAGGTTGTAGAACTCGACGTCGAGGGCCGCCGCCACCCGGTCGGCCAGGGCGGCGGGCAGCGCCTCGCCGCCCGCCACCAGCCAGCGCAGGCTCGCGCACGAGGCCGGGTCGGCCTCGTCGAGGAACAGGTGCAGCAGCGACGGCACGAACTGCGCGACCGTGACTCGTTCCCTGGCGATCAACGCGGACAGGTAGTCGGGCTCGCGGTGCCCGTCCTGCTTCGGCACGACGAGCCGGGCGCCGGTGGTCAACGGGAGGAACAGCTCCCACACGGACGGGTCGAAGCTGATCGCGGTGCGCAGCAGCACGGCATCGCCGGCGCCGACCGGCAGCAGATCCCTGGTCCACGCAAGGTAGTTGGCCACCGACCGGTGGTCGAGCATCGTGGCCTTCGGCCGCCCGGTCGAGCCCGACGTGTAGATGACGTAAGCGAGGTTGTCCGGCGCGGTACGGACGCGCAGGTCGATCCGGGCCCCGGCCAGGACCGTGCCGCGGTCCCGGTCGAGGCACACCAGCTCGGGCCGGTGCTCGTTGTCGTCGAGCAGCGCTCCCGCCCGGCCGGTGGTGTCGGTGACCAGCACCGCCGGGGTGGCGTCGGCGACCATGTACCGCAGCCGCTCGCGCGGGTAGTCCGGGTCGAGCGGCACGTACGCCCCACCCGCCTGCCAGATCGCGACGAGCGTGACGATCAGGTCGATGCCGCGCGGCAGGCACACGCCGACCACCGTCTCCGCGCCGACGCCGAGCTCGCGCAGCCGGGCCGCGAACCGCGCGGCCCGGTCATCGAGCTCGCTAAAGGTGAGGTGGGTGCCTTCGAACGTCACCGCCGTCGCGTCCGGTGCGCGGTGGCACTGCTCCTCGATGAGATCCGGGGTCGGGCGAAGGTCCATCTCACGTCTCCGATGCGGGGCGTTTGACGTTGCCGCCGCTGATGACCAGCACCGTGCCGGTGCCGGCGGGAACCGCTCTGTCGAGCAGCGCGGCGAGCGGCAGCGCCGCGGTCGGTTCGGCCGGCACGTCTGCCATGGCGTGCCACGCGGTGCGGATGCTGTCCTCGGAGACGGTGACGATGTCGTCGACCAGCCCCCTGCCGACAACGACCTCGAACGGCCGTTCGCCGAGGCTCGCCACCCGGGCCCCGTCGGCGATGGTGTCGGCCTCGCCGTGGAGCCGGTGCAGCCGGCCGGTGCGCAGGCTGGCCGCGGCGTCCGCGGCCCGTTCCGGCTCCACCCCGATGACCGCGACGTGCGGGGCGCGGGATTTGACCGCGAGAGCGGTACCGCCGAGCAGGCCGCCACCGCCGACCGGCACCACGACGGTCGCGAGATCCCGGACCGCGGCCATGATCTCCTCGGCGACTGTGGCCTGACCATGGATGACGTCCCAGTCGTCGGAAGAGTGCACGAACGGCCAGCCGCGTTCGGCGGCGATCGCGCGGGCCAGCCCGTCGCGGTTGCCGAAGGTGACGCCGTGGGTGATCACCTCGGCGCCGAGGTCGCGGACGGCAGCGAGCTTCGTGGGCAGTACGTTCTCCGGTGCCACGACCGTCACCGCGATGCCCAGCGCCCGCCCGGCGGTGGCCACCGCCCTGGCGTGGTTGCCAGAGCTGGGGGCGACCACACCCGCGGGGTGACCGGGCAGCCGCAGCAGGGCGTTGTACGCACCGCGCATCTTGAACGACCCCGACACCTGCGTCGACTCGAGCTTGAGCCGGGTCCCGCAGGGCAGCGCGTGCAGCGGCGTGTGCCGGATGCGGAACCGCAGCCGCCGGGCCGCCTCCTCGATGGCCGTGCGGTGGGCGCCCAGGTACTCCGCCAGCGGCATCATGTCGTCGTGGGCGAGCGTCATGACGGCTGTCCCGCCAGGCCTGGGACGATCCGGGTGCCGCGGACTGGTGAGAACGCCAGGAACAGGGCGGGAAGCAGGAGTCCGGCGCCCGCGACCGCGATCGCCCCGCGCAGCCCGAACAGCTCCGCGAGCAGCCCGCTCACCACCGCGGTGACCGGGGTGGCCGCCCAGGCGACCCAGCGGAACGTCGCGTTCACCCGCCCCAGCAGGTGGTCGGGTGTCATGATCTGCCGCGCGCTGACCAGGCTGATGCTGTAGGTCTGCACCCCCGCGCTCACCGTGAAGGTCGACAGGATCAGCAACCCCAGGCTCCACCAGCTGTTGTCCGGCACCAGCGGGACGATCAGCACCGGCCCGCCCGCGACGAACGCCGCCCAGGTCACCGTGGTGCCGAGGCCGGCTCGGTCGTTGACCTTGCGCACGACGAACGAGCCGACCAGCGCCCCCGGCCCGGCCGCGGCCAGGATCAGCCCGAGGCTCCCGGCCGAGAAACCGAGGTCCTCCAGCACGAACAGGGCGAGGATCGGGGTGCGGATGTAGAAGAAGGCGTTCATGATCCCGGACGAGATCGCCATCGGGCGCAGCAGCCGGTCGCCGAACACGGTCGACAGGCCTTCGCGGATGTCCCGCCAGACCGAGGCCGCCGAGGGCGCCGCGGTCGTTTCCGCCGCCCCCGCCCGCTTCGGCACGGTGAGGGTGACGATCAACCCGGCTGCCGCCAGGTAGCAGACCGCGTCGATGGCGACGGTGTTGGCGGCGCCGAGCAACTCCACCAGGAACCCGGCGATCGACGGACCGACGATCATCGCGGCGGAACGGGTGAATTCCAGCTTGCTGTTGGCGTCCACCAGCTCGCGCCCGCTCACCAGCGCGGGCAGCAGCGAGGGCGACACCACACTGAACGCCACGTGCAGCGTGCTGACCAGGAAGTACCCGGCTATCAGCCACGGCATGGAGAGCAGGCCGAGTAGCGCCGCGACCGGCAGCGAACCGAGCAGCACCGCGCGGCCGGTGTAGGTCGCGACCAGCATCCGGCGGCGGTCGACCCGGTCGGCGAGCACCCCGAAGAACGGCCATGCGAACGCCATCGGTGCCATGCCGATGCCGACGAACAGCCCCATCTCGGTGGCCGTCGCGTCGAGCTGGATCACCGCGACCAGTGGCAACGCCACCAGCGAGAGGTGATAGCCGAACTCGGAGATCGTCTGTCCCGTCCACAGGCGCACGAACGGGCCGTTACGCAGCAAGGTCATCGCCATCCGCCTCGGTCGCTGTCACCATCGTGTCCAGGAGCGACCCGGCCCGGCCCGGGTCGAACAGCTCCTGGTCGTAGATCAGGTCGAGGAACACACCTCCCGGCCGGTCGTGCGCGAACAGCGTGATCGGGTAGCGGGCCCAGACCTCGTTCAGGCCGGTGTGCTCGATCTCCAGTCCGGCAACCTCGACGGCGCGGTGCGGGAAGTCCTGCATGTTGAACAGCGCCTGCGCGAGCGGCGCGTGGCTCGCGGCCTGGTCGGGCGCCAGCTCGTCGAGCAGGAGTTCCAACGGCAGGTGGCGGTGGGAATGGGCGTCGAGCACCCGGCCCCGCGTGCGGTCGACCAGCGTGGCGAAGTCCGGCCGGCCGGTCAGATCGGCCCGCAGCACCACCATGTTCGCGACGTACCCCACGATCGCGTCGAGCTCCGGGCGGTCGCGATTGGCCATGGGCACCGCGACCGTGAAGTCGTCCCGGCCGAACCGGGTGCCGAGCGCGGCCTGGAACGCCGCCATGAGCACCATGAACGGTGTCGCCCGCAGCCGGCGGCACAGCTCGTGGACCCGGGCGCTCTGCCCGGCGGTGAGGGTGCGGGTCACCCTGCCACGGGCCGGCCGGGCGGGCCCGGTGAGCCGCGGGTAGTCCGGTGGCAGCTCGAACAGCGTGCCGGCCCCGGCGAGTTCGCGACGCCAGTGGTCGAGTTCGGCCGCGACGAACTCGTGGGTGAGATACGCCCGCTGCCACGCGGCGAAGTCCGCGTACCGCGCGACCGACGGAAGCTCCACAGTGGACTGGTACAGCGCGGTGAGGTCGCGGAGAACCAGGCCGACCGACCACCCGTCGGCGACGAGGTGATGGATGACCACGCACAGGACGTGGTCCCGCGGGCCCTGCCGCAGCAGCGTCGCACGCAGCAATGGCCCGGCCGCCAGGTCGAACGGCTGCCCGGTCCGCGCCGCGACCGCACCTGCCAGGTCGGCGGGAGCCACGTCGACCACCTCGAGCGGCACCGGCGCGGGCGGCCGGAGCTGCGGGCCGTGCGCGGGGAAGACCGTCCGCAGCGCGTCGTGCCGTGCGACGAGCCCGGTGAGGGCCGTCGCCAGCGCGTCGTGGTCGAGCTCGCCGCGCAGCCGCCGGACGATCGGCACGTTGTAGCACGCATACCGCCCGGAACTCCGTTCCAGGGACCACAACCGACGCTGCGCGGCGGTCAGCACCGGCTCGCCCGAAGCCGGCACGAGTTCGGGCAGCGGGTCGGCTTCCGCGTCACGGACCCGCGTCGCGAGCTCCGCGACAGTCGGGCTCTCGAACAACGCACGCACGGGCAGCAGTACGCCCAGCGACTCCCGTAGCCCGGCGACGGTCCGTGCGGCGAGCAGCGAATGTCCGCCGAGGGTGAAGAAGTCCTGGTGCACCCCGACTTCCGGCACGTCGAGGACGTCGCGCCAAACGCGGGCTATCAGCTCCTCGACACCGTCGCGCGGGTGCTGGTCGGTCACCGCCTCCGCCGCGGGTACGGGGAGCGCATCGCGGCGGATCTTCCCGGTCGTGGTGCGCGGGAGCCGGTCGAGCGGGACGAAACCGGCCGGGAGGTGGGTGGTGGGCAGCCGGTCGGCCAGATCGGCGCGGATGCGCTGGGGCGTGGGCAAAATGCCCGCCGGCACCACGCACGCCACCAGCCTGCCGCCGGGTGCGTGCACCGCGGCCTCGGCGATCGCGGGGTGCGCGCACAGCGCTGCCTCGATCTCGCTCGGATCGATGCGCACCCCGTTGACCTTGAGCTGGTGGTCGGTGCGCCCGAGGTACTGCAGAGTCCCGTCAGGCAGGTACCGGGCGCGGTCACCGGTGTCGTACAACCGTTCCCCGGCCCTGGTGGGGTGGGGAACGAACCGCTCGGCGGTGCGCCCCGGCTGCCGGTGGTAGCCGCGTGCGAGGCCCGCGCCACCGATGAAGACGCGGCCCGGCATGCCGATCCCCACCGGGCGCAACCGTTCGTCGAGCACCTCGACCCGGGTGTTGCCGATCGCCGTGCCCACCGGGATCCGGTCGGTCGCGCCGGGCCGGACGCGGTGGCGGGTGGTGGTCATGGTCGTTTCGCTGGGCCCGTACATGTTGTAGACGGCCGCATTCGGCGCGACGGCCGCCACCGCGGCCACGTCCTCGGGGTGCAGCGGCTCACCGGAGACCAGCACGGTCCGCAGATCCGGCCACTGCCTCCCGCGTGTGGTGAGCATGCGCAGCAGCGACGGCACGACGGCGGGCACGACCGTCGTCTCGGCGATGGCGCCGGCAACCGCGTCGAGATCGGCCGCACCGCCCGGCACGAGGACGACGCGTGCGCCGACGGCGAGCGGGAGCAGCAGGTCGCGCAGCGACGCGTCGAAGGACACGGTGGTCAACGCCGTCACCGTGTCGGCAGCGGTGACGAGACCGGCCCGGCTCAGATCGGCCAGGTAGTTGGCGACTCCGCGGTGGGTGCCGGAGATGCCCTTCGGGGTGCCGGTCGTACCGGAGGTGTAGACGACGTACGCGCGGCCGTCCGGGTGGACGAGCCGCGGCGGCGGCTCGGGCCCGTCCTCGAGTGGGGGCAGTTCGGTGAGCTCGAGGTCGGGCCGTGCGTCGGCGAGCACGTCCGCGGCCCGCCGCGGCGGCAGCTCCGGATCCAATGCGACGAAGCCCGCTCCGGTGCGCCAGACGGCGAGGAGGGCGACGACGAGGTCGACGCCGCGCGGCAGCCGCACCGCGATGAGCCGTTCGGGTCCGGCGCCCGATGCCATGAGCCGGCCCGCCAGCCGGGCGGCCCGGCGGTCCAGATCCCGGTACGTCACGACCTCGTCCCCGCACACCACCGCGTCCGCGTCCGGGTGCAGCGCCGCCCGCGCGGCGACCAGCGCGGCCACTCCGGTGTCGGGGACCGGTGTGGCGGTGTCGCCCGCGCGGTCGAGCAGGGCCTGTCCCGCCGTGGTCAGCAGCGACACGTCGGCGTGCGGTGCGGACGGGTCGGCGACCATGGCGGCCAGGATGGTGCGCCATCCCTCGACAAGGACGTCCGCCTCCGCACCGGCGAACACGTCGGTGGCGAACCGGAGCCCGCAGTCGAACCGGTCGCCCGAGTCGGTGGCGACCAGGGTCAGGTCGTTCTTGACCGTGTCGTTGGACACGCCGACCGGCAACACCTCGGCCCACGTCTCGCCGGCCGGGCGGGGCGTGTGCAGCTCGAACATGACCTGGTGGAACGGCTGGTGGGCGAGGTCCCGGTGCGGCGCCGCCGCCTCGACGACCTTCTCGAACGGCACGTCCTGGTGCTCGTAGGCGGCGACTGCCGCGTCCAGCACGACCGTCAGCGCGTCCGCGAAGGTCGTGGCGCCGGACAGATCGGCGCGCAGCGCGACGGTGTTGACGAAGAAGCCGGGCACGTCCTCCAGTTCCGAGGTCGTACGCCCGGCCACCGGCGTGCCGACCACGAGGTCGTCCTTGCCGCCGAACCGGGCGAGCAGCAGCGTGAACCCGGTCAGCAGCACCATGAACGGCGTCGCGCCGTGCGCCATGGCCACCGCACGCACCGCCGAGGTGAGGCCGGCGTCGAGCGTGAACCGCCGGATGCCGCCGCGGTAGGTCGGCACGGGTGGCCGGACGCCGGTGCCCGGCAGGTCGAGGATCGCGGGTGCCCCGTCCAGCACGGACCGCCAGTGGTCGAGCTCGCGGTCCAGCCGCTCGCCCGCCATCCGGTCCCGCTGCCACGCGGCGTAGTCGGCGTACTGGAGCGCGGGCTCGGCGAGCGTGCGCCCGTGGTACAGCCCGGCCAGCTCGTCGACGAGCAGCCCGAGCGACCAGCCGTCGGTGACGATGTGGTGCATCGTCAGCACCAGCACCGGCCGACCGGCCCGCAGCAGCAACTCGGCCCGCAGCAACGGTCCGGTGGCGAGATCGAACGGGAGCCGTGCCTGGGTGTCGGCCGCGGCCCGGACCGCGCCGTCCTGGTCCGCGTGCGCCGTCAGGTCCACCTCCGGAAGTGGCACCGGCTCGGCGGGCAGCAACCGGCCGACCGGGCCGCTGTCGGTGTCGTCGTAGACGGTGCGGAGGATCTCGTGGCGGCGCACGACCTCGGTGAGTGCCGCCCGCAGTGCGGGCACGTCCAGTAGTTCGGGCAGCGCGAGCACCAGCTGCACGTTGTAGGCCGGGGAGCCGGGCACCAGCCGGTCGAGGAACCACAGCCGTTCCTGGCCGTATGACAGCGCGTCGGTGCCGCTTCGACGCGACACGCGGACCGGCGGCGTGCTCTCGCCACCGGCCTGCGCCTCGACGTACTGGGCGAGGTCGGCGAGCGTGGCCGCCTCGAACGCGATCTGCACCGGAACCCGCACCCCGGTCGCGCGCTCGAGCCGCGCCACCATCTGGATCAACTGGAGTGAGTGGCCGCCGAGGTCGAAGAAGCGGGCGTCGGCGCCGATGTCCGCCCTGCCGAGCACCTCGGCCCAGATTCCGGCCAGCGCACGCTCGCCATCGGTCCGGAGGGGCGTGCTGCTCGCCGGTGCCGGTTCGGGTGCGGGGAGCGCGTCCCGGTCGAGCTTGCCGTTGGCTGTGCGCGGCAGTGCGTCCAGCACGACGAAGTGCTGCGGCACCCAGCCTGCCGGCAGGTGTTCTCGGAGGTGGGCACGCAGCTCCGCCGGTCCGGGCGCCGGACCGGCGACGGTGAGGTACGCGGCGAGTGTGGTGGTGCCCGCCCGGTCGGCGACCGGGCGCACCGCGACCTCGCCCACCGCCGGGTGCGCGGCGAGGGCGGTCGCGATCTCGGCCGGTTCGATCCGCTGCCCGTTGACCTTGACCTGGTGGTCGGTGCGGCCGAGGAACTCGAGCGTGCCGTCCGGCCGCCAGCGGACCACGTCGCCGGTCGCGTAGCGCCGGCCTCCGAACACGGTGGGATCGGGCACGAATCGCTCCGCGGTCAGCCCCGGCTTGTGCAGGTAACCCCGGCCGACCGCGGTCCCGCCGTGGTATAGCTCGCCGGGCAGCCCGAACCCCGCCGGCCTGCCGTCGGGATCGAGCACGTGCGCCGTGGTGTTCCACATCGGACGGCCGATCGACGCGACCGCGCCACGGTCCGTTGTGGACGCCCAGGCGCCGGTACTGTGGATCGTGGTCTCGGTCGGGCCGTATAGGTTGAGCAGGGAGCCGTCGAACTCGGCGAGCACCCGGTCGCGCAGGTCACCGGGTAGCGCCTCACCGCTGCAGATGAGCACGCGCAGGCTCGTGCCGGCGGGGACTCCGGTGGCGTCGACGAAGGTCCGCAGCATCGACGGCACGAAGTGCGCCGCGGTCACGCCCGCGTCGTCGATCAGCTCGGCGAGGTAGCGCGGGTCGCGGTGCCCTCCGGGACGGGCCAGCACCATGCGCGCTCCCGTCATCAGCGGCAGGAACAGCTCCCAGACGGAGACGTCGAACCCGAACGGTGTCTTCTGCAGGACGACGTCGGCGCGGTCGAGGCCCAGCTCGCCGGCGAGCCAGAGGTGGTGGTTCACCACGGCCCGGTGCGGGATCGCGACTCCCTTCGGCGACCCGGTCGAGCCGGAGGTGTAGATCACGTATGCGGTGGCATCCGGTGTCACGCCGGTGCCGGGTGCTTCGTCCGGGAGGTTCGTGAGGTCGTCGCGGTCGAGGAGGACGACCGGGGGCAGGTCGGTGCTCCGCAGTGCGCGGGTCGCTTCGGTCTCGGTCACGACCGCGACCGGGCGCGCATCCGCGACCATGCGCGCGAGCCGTACCGGCGGGAGGTCGGGTTCGAGCGGCAGGTAGCCCGCACCTGCCTTGAGGACCGCGAGCAGGGCCACGACGAGCTCTGTCGATCGCGGGAGGCAGACCCCGACCAGGATGTCCGGTCCGGCACCGAGCTCGCGCAACCGGTGAGCGAGCCGGTTGGCCCGCCGGTCGAGCTCGCGGAAGGTCAGCTCGGTGTGCTCGTCGGCGACGGCGATCAGGTCCGGAGTTCTCGCCACCTGCGCGGAGACCAGCTCGTGCAGGCACGCGCTTGGTGCCGGCACCGAGGTGTCGTTGGCGGCGCGGACCAGCGCCCGCTCCTCGTCCGTCCACAGTGGAATATGCAGCGCCTGCTGGTCGGGGTCCTCGGCGAACGCCGCGAGCACCAGACCGAGGTGACCCGCCATGCGCTCCGCGGTCGCCCGGGTGAACAGGTCACGGGCGTAGCGTAGCCGCCCGGTCAGCTCCCCGCCGTCGACCGCCATGAAGTCGAGGTCGAAGCGGGCGGCGCCGTTGGTGACCGCCACCGGCGTCCACTCCGCGCCACCCGCTGCGAGCACGCGTGGTGCGTCGTCGAGCTGGACGAGCGCGCGGACGAGGGTGTCGTGCCCGGTGCCGCGCACGCGGTCGGCGAGCAGTTCGAGGGGCAGTTCCTGGTGTTCGTAGGCGGTGAGCGTCGCTTCCCGGCAGCGGGTCACCAGCTCCCGTACTGACGCGTCGCCGACGTCGACCCGCAAGGGCACCGTGTTGACGAAGAACCCGATCACATCCTCGGTGCCACCTCGGACCCGGCCCGCCATGGGCGTGCCCGCGACCACGTCGCGGCTGCCGGTGTAGCGGGCGAGCAGCGTCTGGAACGCGGCGAGCAGCACCGGGAACAGCGTCGTGCCCTCGGCCCGGGCGAGGGCCCGCAGCTTGCGCGAGGTCTCCGGGGACACGGTGACCGGCAGGTCGTCTCCGCGCAGGGTGGCGGCGGACGGGCGCGGGAAGTCGGTCGGCAGCTCGAGCGACTCCGGCGCACCCGCGAGGTGCTCGCGCCAGTGAGCCAGCTCGGCCGCGCTGCGCTCGGCGAGCCGCTCCCGCTGCCACGCGGCGAAGTCCGGGTACTGTGCCGGCGCCGGCGGCAGGTTCGTCTGTCCAGTTCGGACAAGCTGATCGTACGCAGTGGACAGTTCGCGAACCAGGACGTCCTGGGACCATCCGTCGCACACGGCGTGGTGGATCACCACCAGCAGCAGGTGGTGATCCGCGCCGAACCTGGCGAGCCGGGCCCGCACGAGCGGGTCGCGGCCCAGGTCGAACGGCGCCCGGATGTGCCTGCCGAGCCAGGCTTGCTCGCCGGCGGCGTCGCTGCCGATGTCGTCGACGGCGATGGTGACCCGGTGGTCCGGGGTGATCGTGAGCACCGGCGTGCCATCCGCGGCGACGATGTTCGAGCGGAGTGAGTCGTGCCGCGCGACGACCGCGGCGAGGGCCTGGCCCATTGCGGCGACGTCGAGCGGGCCGCTCAGCCGGAACGCGAGCGGCACGTTGTAGGCCGGGCTGCCAGGGGAGAGCTGGTCGAGGAACCACAGCCGTTCCTGGCCGGCGGACGGCACGAGACGCTGCTCGTCGGGGTAGACGCCGGTCCCGGCGGCGGCCTTGCGCAGGGCTGCACGCACGGCGGCGGGACGCCTCCTGGGCGAGGCGGTCATCGAGCCGCGCTCTCGTCGTCGTCCATCTCGTACCCGTCGGCGAGCAACGCCTCCGCGGTGCCGAGCAGCGCGTCTGCGTCGACCTCCGGCTTGACCTCGAGCCAGTCCCGGAAGGCGACGACCGTGGGCGCCTCGAACAGCGCCCGGACCGGCACCTCGAGGTCGAGAACCGCGTTGATGGCCATCACGAGCCGGGCGGCGAGCAGTGACTGGCCACCGAGCGTGAAGAAGCTGTCGCGGGTGCCGACCGCGTCCCGGTCGAGCGTGTCGGCCCACAGCTCGGCCAGCAGCTCGTCGAGTGCGTCCCGCGGCTCCCCACCGCCCTCCGCGACCGGGAGGTGCCCGCGCACCAGGGCGGCCCGGTCCACCTTCCCGTTCCCCGTCAGCGGCCAGCTGCCGACGACGGCGACACTCGACGGGACCATGTACGCGGGCAGCGTCCGCCCCAGATCCGCACGCAGCTGCTCGGGATCCAGCCCGTCGGCGCCCCGGACGAAGGCCACCAGCCGCGCACCACCGTCGCCAACCTCGGCCGCCGCGACCGCGTCCGCCACCCCCGTGCACTGCCGCAGCGCGGCCTCGACCTCGCCGAGCTCGATTCGGAAACCCTGGATCTTCACCTGGAAGTCGTCCCGGCCGAGGAACTCGATCGTCCCGTCCGGCAAGTACCGCCCGAGGTCACCGGTGCGGTAGATCCGAGCGCCGGTCTCCGGATGGTCGACAAAGCTCGCCGCGGTCAGCTCCGGGGCATTCCAGTAGCCCATCGCCACGCCGACCCCGCCGATGTGGAGATCACCGGGCACACCGATCGGACAGGGGGACATCGCCTTGTCGAGTATGTGGAAGGTCTGGTTCGCCATCGGCCGCCCGTAAGGAATGCTCGTCCATGCGGGGTCGACGTCGCCGATCTCGTGGAGGATCGACCAGATCGACGCCTCCGTGGCACCGCCGAGGCTGATGACCTTGGCGTCCGGGCAGGCGCGTGCGATATCGGCCGGGAGCCCGACGCGGATCCAGTCCCCGCTCAGCATGACGAGGCGAAGACTCGCCAATGCCCCTGGCCGTGCCGCGGCGACCGCGAGTTCCATCAGCGCGGGCACGGAGTTCCACACGGTCACCCCGGTCCGGTGGGTCAACTCCGCCCAGTAGTCCGGATCCGGTGCCGGGGAGGGCGCCGGGACCACGATCGTCGCGCCCGCGGCCAGCACGCCGAACACGTCGTACACGGCGAGGTCGAACGTCAGCGCCGACAAGGCGAGCACGCGGTCCCCGGTGGTGACCCCGAACCGCTCGTTGATGTCCAGGCAGGTGTTCACCGCACCGCGGTGGTTGATCATCACGCCCTTGGGTGCACCGGTCGAGCCGGAGGTGTAGATCACGTAGGCGAGGTCGTCCGGGCCCCGGTCCGGCGTGCTCACCGGCTCCCGCGTGCCCGGCTCGGTGTCCGGGACGTCCAGCACGACGGCGCCGTCCGGCCAGTCCACCCCTTCGACCAGACAGGGCTGGGTCACCACGATCGCGGCGCCCGCGTGGTCGAGCAAGTGGTGCAAGCGATCCCGCGGCACCCGCGGATCCACCGGCACGAAGAACCCGCCCGCCGCGGGCACCGCGAGCGCGGCGACGACCTGCTCCCACCCCTTGTCCATGACGATCGCGACGGCGTCACCGGGCCGCACACCCGTCGCGAGCAGCCGGGCGGCGAGCCTGTTCACCCGGTCGCCGAGCTGCCGGTAGGTCAGCTGCCCGCCCGGGTGGATGACCGCCGGCTCTTCGGAGTGCCGCAACGCGGCGCGGTGGAACAATTCGTGCAGCAACCGCTCGGAATCGGCGAATTCCGTGGCCGTATCGTTCGATTCTGCAATCATGTCGTTGTCGTCCGCCGACAACAACGAGAAATTGGCCAACTGTCCCAAAGGCTTCCGTGTCACGACAAACGCCCCCACCTTCGGCATTATCGGTTTATCAGTTCGGCCGATCGGAATATACTCGCCCACCATAGTGTGTCGCTGGATTGTCGATAGAATGGAAGTGGTATGCCGAATTCCGCTCGACCGCCTTCCGTTTTTCCGCGACGATCTCCGCGCGCAGCAGGCCGTGCCGCTGCCTGAGCGGCCGCGAGTGCTCGGCCGGGTCGGAACTCATCAGGCGGCCATCCGGTCCGCCCGGACGTCGTGGTTCTCGCGGCCTCGCCGCGCCCACTCGCGTTCCATTTCGGCGACGAGGTCGCTCCCCACGATGCCCCGGCCGAGCCGGCCATCAGCCACGCCGCGAGTGGCTTCGAGCACCTCGCCGACGAAGATCGAGTGGTCGCCCCGCCGTACACCTTGACCAGCTCGCATTCCAACCAGGCAGGGCACCGGCGACCAGCGGGGTACCGGCACGCGGGCCGCGCACCCACTCGATGGCGTCGAACTGGGCCCGGCCGCCGCGAGTCGGCGAAGTGCCGCGCCACCTCCTGCTGGTCCCCGGCGAGCACGGAAACCGCGAACGGGGCGGGCCTGTCGTGCACCATCGTCGCCCAGGTCGCGATCTTCGCCCCGCCGGCGGCCAGCACGGCCCAGCCGTCCTGGTGCTCCCGGCTGTTCATCCGTTCGTCCGGCAACCGCCGGAAAGCCCGGCGCCCCGCCGGCACGTTCTCCCACAGCTCACCCGGCGAGTCGGCGTCCGGATAACACAGCCCGACCCCCGACGATCGCGACCCGCTCGGCACCCATCAGGACCACCACATTCCCGCCGTTCGCGCATCCCGTCCGCCCCGACATACGGCCACCGTCCTGGCGTTCGCAAGAATGCGCGGAACGTCGAAGCTGGTCATGGACTACCTTCCATATCGTCCGAAACGCACGGCCTATTGGCGACGCACGATTTCTCTGATAATGCCCCGGCCGTGGCCGCGCAGGAATCGTGCGAGAATCGCTGTTGTCGCGGGCAGCAATCGAGCTGGCCGTACAACCATGCGGTAGGCCATCCCGTAGTCCGGATTGGGCACACCTTGTCCAGCACCAGGATGGGTCGTCACGTCCCTCACCCGGTCGCCGTAGAGGTGGATCTCCTGCCGTCACGGCAGCTCTCGACGTACTCGTCGCCCGGTCAGTGGCCCATTCACGTGGTCAAGCGTCACAGCACGGTTCTCACCAGGGCGTCTCCGACCGTGCGCTTCTCGTGCCGATCGCCCTGCGGGAAGCAGCCAGGGAGATGCACCGGTTCCGCGGGTGCTGCGAACGTGGTCCCACATAGACCATTCATCGACGATGGGACGCGGGACATGGCGGACCTGGTGTCCGTTCTGGTGAGGGAGCTCGCCCGTGGCGGCGCCGGCCTGATCCGGCACGGCGTCGACTACGTGGCCGCCCGGCACGAAGGCGGGGCGATGGCCGACGCCTGCTACCGGGCCACCGGCGAGACCGCGGTCTGCGCCACCACGCATGGAGCCGGTCTTCCCAACACCGCCACGACGTTGAGCAAGGCGGTGAAACATCGCAGCTCCGTGATCGTCATCTGCGACGATGCGCCGACCGGCGGCCCACGCCCGTTCGACATGAACACGGCCGGATCCGCCGACGCGATCGGTGCTCGCGACGGGGCGCCGGGGCCGATCCCCGGACGATCGAGTCCCCCGGCACGGATTTCGCCGGGGTGGCCGCCGCGTTCGGGGCCAGGTCGCCACGGTACGCACCGTCGGCGACCTGGCGGAGCTGCGGGCGGACGCGGGTCGGCAAGCGAGGAGACGGCCGGGCCCGTGACCGGCAACCATAATCGACAGGCCATTACTGGAAGTGCGTGTCCTGATTTCGAGAGGACGTTCAATGACCGCGATTCATGAGGCCGAGGCGACCAGCGACGCCCTGGACGCCTACTACGGCGAGTTCACCGGCGAGAAGCAGAAGGAAGCCCTTGGCGTGCCGCTGCGGCTGATCGAGGCGTGGTCGCGCAACGACGCGACCGACGTCGCGAAGGTGTTCACCGAAGAGGGTGTGATGCTGCTTCCCGGCGACGTCTACAAGCGCGGCCGCGAAGAGATCCAGGCTTTCATGGCGGCCGCTTATTCCGGTCCGTTCAAGGGAACGGGCGTGACGGGACGACCGGTCGATTTCCGGTTCGTCACCGACGACGTCGCCGTGTTCCGGACGCACGGCGGGATTCTCGCGCCCGGGGAGACCGAGATCGCGCCGGAACTGGCGGTGCTGTCGAGCTGGGTCGTCGTGAAGCGGGACGGCCAGTGGCAGCTCGCCGCCTACCAGAACAGCCCGCGTGGCGGCGGCGCGACCCTGCGCTGGTAATCCGCCGCGACCAGCAAAACACCTGACAAGACTCGCTTGGAGGACGAACCAATGAGCAGCAACGCCGAAGCCCTCGTCGAGGGTGCGAAGAAGTGGGCGTCGCACTACGGCCCCTACCCCAATGGGGTCGAGGGTGCCGTGGTGACCGCGCAGCTGCGCGTACGGGCCGGGTGGGACGCGAACGACGCCGACGCCATCGCCGACCTGTTCGTCGACAACGGCAGCATGCTCGTGGGCGATGCCCAGCTGAGCAGCCGTGAGGACATCCGCGCGTACCTGGCCGACGCCTTCGCCGGTGGTTTCCAGGGAACCCGGCTGACCGACGAGCCGAAGGAGGTCCGCCTGCTGACCGACTCGGTGGCGATCGCGGTCACCGAGGGAGGTGTCGTCAAGAAGGGCCAAGACGACATCGAACCGGAAGACCTGGCTCGCTCGCTGTGGGTGCTCGTCAAGAAGGACGGCGACTGGCGGGTCATGTCGAGGCAGACGAGCCCTGTCAACAGCTAGGAGCGGGTGTCTCCTCGACCTCGATCGAGATTGAGGAGACATTCCCACGAAAGTGGCGGTCGGTGGCGTCACGTGGCGTCACCGCGAGCAAAGCGGCCCAGCCGTGGTGTCGGCCAGGACCGCGCCGCCATGTCCGGCCGGAACCGAGGCCGCACGTCAGAACCCATCAGGCACAGGAGATGCGATGTCAGCCGATTCCATTCGGGACCTGTTCTCCGCTCAGGTCGAGCGGACGTGCGCCGGGTCGGACGAGCGGATGGCCGGTCCCTCGGCACCTATCGACGCCACGCAGAGCACCGCGGCCTGAGAGGTAAAGAGAACGCGATGACCGAACAGACCCGGCCGCTGAACGGCGCCGAATATCTTGAAAGTCTCCGCGACGGCCGCGAGATCTACCTCTATGGCGACCGGGTCAAGGACGTCACCGAACATCCCGCGTTCCGCAACTCGGCGCGCATGACGGCCCGGCTCTACGACGCACTGCACGACCCGGAGCATCGGGACGTGCTGACCACCGAAACCGACGCCGGCGGCCCCGGCGGCTACACGCACCGGTTTTTCACCACGCCGCACAGCGCGGACGATCTGATCGCCGACCAACAGGCCATCGCCGCGTGGTCACGGCTGAGCTACGGCTGGATGGGCCGTGGTCCGGACTACAAGGCGTCGTTCCTCGGCACGCTCGGCGCGAACGCCGACTTCTACAAGCCGTTCACCGACAATGCGAAGCGCTGGTACCGGGAGTCACAGCAGAAGGTCCTGTACTGGAACCACGCCTTCGTACATCCGCCGGTGGACCGGAACCGGCCGCCGGACGAGGTCGCCGATGTGTTCGTGCACGTCGAGCGGGAGACCGACAGCGGTTTGGTGGTGAGCGGAGCGAAGGTCGTCGCGACGAACTCCGCGCTCACGCATTACAACTTCATCGCCCACACCGGGTTGCCCATCAAAGACCGCAAGTTCGCCATTGTCGCCACCGTGCCGATGAACGCCCCTGGCCAAAAACTGATCTGTCGCCAGTCGTACGCCGCCTCGGCCGCGCTGACCGGCAGCCCGTTCGACTACCCGCTGTCCTCGCGGCTGGACGAGAACGACAGCGTGCTGGTGCTGGACAAGGTGCTGATCCCGTGGGAAAACGTGTTCATCTATGGGGATACGGCCAAGGTCGGCATGTTCACCGGGTATTCCGGGTTCAACGAGCGCGCCATGTTCCACGGTTGTACGCGGCTCGCGGTCAAACTGGAGTTCATCGCCGGCCTGCTGGCCAAGGCGCTGGACATCACCGGGGTCTCCGAGTTCCGCGGGGTACAGACGCGACTAGGGGAAGTGCTCGCTTGGCGCAATCTGTTCTGGGGGCTGTCCGACGCCGCAGCGCGGAACCCGGTGCCGTGGCGGGGTGGCGCTGTCCTGCCCAACCCGGACTACGCCATGGCTTACCGCTGGTTCTCCCAGATCGGCTACGCGAGGATCAGGGAGATCGTGTTGCAAGATGTCGCGAGCGGACTGATCTACCTCAACTCCAGCGCGCAGGACTTCCACAACGATGACATCCGGCCGTACCTTGACAAGTACCTGCGCGGATCGAACGGGGTCGATGCCGTCGAGCGGGTAAAGGTGATGAAACTGCTCTGGGACACGGTCGGCACCGAATTCGGCGGCAGGCACGAACTCTACGAGCGCAACTATACCGGTAACCACGAAAACACCAGGACCGAACTACTTCGCGGGCAACTCGGCGACGGCAAGCTCGACGGCTATCGTGCGTTCGTCGACCGCTGCCTTGCCGAATATGACCTGAACGGCTGGCAGGTGCCGGACCTCGCCTCGTTCCCCGACATCGGCGCGGCAAGCCGCGCCCTGCTTGGCTGACGTGATCATGTTTCGATGGAAGGAGGGTCAGCACATGACTGCCGCCATGGATACCTCGGCGAAGGACTATCCGCTTCCGCCAGAGCCGGGCCTGACCGAGCACGAAGTCTTGGCCCGCGCCGAACGGATCGCCGAGACGCTCGTCGACCGACAGGAGGAGACGGAGGCCCGCGGATTCTATGCGCTCGACACGCATGAACTGCTGCTCAAATCCGGCTTCTACCGGCTAATGGTGCCGCGGCGATACGGCGGTTACGAATTCGGTATCGACACTCACATGCAGGTGGTTGAAAGGCTCGCGCGGGGGTGCGCGTCGACGGCGTGGATGTACACCTTTGGGGCGTCCCACGCCCATCTGATTGCTGCTGTTTATGGCGAAGAAGCGCAGAATGAGCTGTTCGCGGGCGGTGACTTCATCTGCCCGGGAGTCATCGGGCCGGCCGGGTTCGCCGAGCCTGCCGAAGACGGCGGCTGGATCGTGGACGGCGTGTTCCGCTATGCCTCCGGCTCGCCCTACGCCACTCATTTCGTCGGCCAGACCTTCGTCGCGGGAGCGGACGGAGAACCGCCCGAGCAGCTGATGTTCATCGTGCCGAGGGACCAGTGGCGGCGGCTGGACGACTGGGGTTCCCAGCTTGGCCTGAAAGGCAGTGGCTCGCACAGCGTCAAAGTCGAGAAGGCGCATATCCCGGCGTACTACGCGCTGCCTGGTACGCATATGGGAATGATCTCCGTCGTCGGGGGAACGCCAGGGCTTCGGTTGCATCGCAGCACCTTGTACGGCGGCAGCGTGGTGGCCCCGTTCACCTTTCAGCTCGGCGCGCTGGCCGTGGGCATGGCCACCGCGGCGCTGGATGTCTACGCCGAGCTGACGCGGGAACGTCCGGTCACGTATCCGCCGTTCGGACCGCGTGCCGAGGACCCGGATTTTCAGCTCCGTTACGGCGAAGCGGCTGGACGCATCGCGGCGGCACGGGCGGCGATGACGGACGTGCTGCGGCAATGGCATGAGACGGCCGAGCAGGGGAATGTCACCCGTGAGGTGGAGCTCCGGATGTCGATCATCAGCCGCGAGGTCGTACGGATGGCCTGGACCACGGTATCCGACATTCTGTATCCCACCGCCGGGACCAGCGCCGTACGTGCGGGCGAACGGCTCGAGCGGATCTGGCGGGATATGTCGACCCTGCATACGCATGCCGGAGTGCACATCTATCTGGCCACCATCGCCCCCCGTGAACTCGCTCAACTGGAACTGGGCATCGCGAGCTGAACTCACCACACGCCATCGCCGAGATCAGGAGGAACCGGGTGCTCCGCAATTTGGTACTGGACTATAAAATCCAGAAGTACGTGCGGGATGTTTCCCTTCGCGAAGACGACATCGCGCGTGAACTGCGGGCGGCCACCGTGCGGCTCTCGTTCGAGCACGGCATGTTGACTCCACCAGAGGAAGCGCAGTTGCTCGGCTTCCTCGTCCGGCTGACGGGGGCCACCACCGTCGTCGAGGTCGGGACGTTCACCGGGTACGGCACGCTGGCCATGGCCCGCGCCGTCCCCGCACATGGGCGCGTCATCACGTGCGACGTCAACGCGCAGTGGCCCGAGATCGGCCGCCCTTTCTGGGAACGGGCCGGGGTCGCCGACCGTATCCAGGTGGAAATCCGTCCCGCCGTCGAGACCTTGGACGCACTGCTGGCCGACGGTGCCGCCGGCACTGTGGACTTCGCGTTCATCGACTGCAACAAGGAAAGCTACGCCGACTACTTCGAACGATGCCTTGAACTACTCCGGCCGGGCGGACTGCTTGTGCTGGACAACGTGCTCTGGTCAGGCAAGGTGGCGCACCCCGACATCAGCGACCAGGAGACGGACTCACTCCGCGCGCTGAACGCCGCACTATGCGACGACGACCGGGTCGACCTGAGCATGCTGCCGGTCTTCGATGGCGTGACCCTGGCGTATAAGCGAGACAACTACTCGCGCGCCGCAGCGTAGTCGACAGTAGTAGTTGAATTCGGTCAGGCACACAGTCCGGGCCGGGTTCCGTCGGCGACAAGCCCGGCGCGGGCTGTGGGTTCTGGCGCAGGGTAGCCTGCCGGGAAAATAGTCTTCCCGCTCGTCCGTGAGCTGGTGACGTGCGGGGTCCTTGGTCTGTCTCGCCAGGGTCTGCCCCGGCAAGGCCACGGCCGATGCCGGAGTTCCTCTCGAGTCCGCCCGGGCAGCGAGCTGCCCGGGCACGCGGCGGGAATGCGTCCAGCCGCCCTTGGTCGAAACGACGGGCCACCAGGTCCGGCGGGAACGACGCCGCCGGGTCGGTCACCGTGGTGCGGACCTTCGAACGTGCGCGGGGCTGATGCCCTCGATCCCGAGCTCAGCCATGACTTTCTCGCTGGTCTCGATGCCCTTGCGGGCGATCCGGACGCCGCGCCGGCGGGGCCCAGGCGGGTAGTTCAGCATGGGTCGTAGGCCTTGTCCGCGTGGAGCTCGCCAGGCTTGCGGCGACGTGGGCCACGGCGGAATCGGATCACGGGGATCGCCTTCGAACCGGGCTTGCCGCGGTCGACCGGACTCGGCCCGGTCGGCGATTCCCCCTTTTCGCACGCACCGATGCCGCATCAACCCACTGGTCAACACGTACACGATCGCGGTGAACACCGCACGAGCCGGCAACGGCGCCGTCCCGCCACCCCGCCGGCGAGCCCGGAACTCCGGAACCAACGGCTCCACCAGCACCCCCAGCCTCTCTAAGACACGCTCTTAGAGAGGCTGGGGGCTAGATCCTGCTGGCATGGCTCGTCACCGCTACACCAATCACTCAACCAAATTACGCGACGCACTTCGCAGAAGCAGCACCACGTCGTCGGGCCCGGTCACCAAGTTCTTCAGTTCAGCACGGAATCGGCTCACCCACTGCGCGATGGAGCTTCGGTCAACGAGCCCGTCCTTGTACGCGATGTTACCGATAAGCTCGCCCGTCGTGTCGATGGTGAGTGTCCACAATACGCCGTCCGGGATATCCGACGTGCGTGATTGTGAGCCGAACCGCCGCCGGATCTCGCTGTACTCCAGGTCTCCCACCCGGGTGCCGTCGACAGGGAAGGGAAACGGAAAGACCTGGAAGATGATCGGAACCTCATTGTCCACCGACATCGGTCGCATGAACTCGGGCGCTTCGCCCGGGATCGCCGGAATGTCGTGGACGTACGCCTCCAGACAGGTGTTTCGAGTGAGCTGCAGCACGTCCCGATACTTGGCGCATTCCGTGACATCCACGCGGATCGGTACGAAATTGAAGAATAGACCGACTGCCTCGTCGTAAAGGCCATAACCACGGCCAGGCGTCAAAGTCGGGGTGGAGATGTCCGTGGCTCCGGACAGCCGGTTGACCGCGATCGTGAAGGCGGCGAGGAGCACCATGAAGGAGGACCCACGCACTTCCCTGGCCAGCGCGGACACGCCGGCCATCAGCTCAGCGTCCACTTCGAACCGGTACATGGCTGTTGTCTGCGGCAAGCCCATCGATCGCGGCCGGTCCGCAGGCATGGTCAGGGTTTCCCCACCGCGCAGCTTGTCCTGCCAGTAACGACGCGACGAATTCTCGGCGGGACCGCCCAATCTCGCAAGCTGCCACGTCGTGAAGTCGCGATACTGCTGCGGCTCTGCGAGCTCATGGCCCCCGTGTCCGGTCCGGGTCGCATATCGGGCCGCGAGATCGCGGAAGATGACCTGCACGGACCACCCGTCCGCGGCCGCGTGGTGCACGACGAGCACGAGCAGGGCGTCGTGGTCGTCGAACCGGTTGAGGACCGCGCGAATTTTCGGTACCGAGGATGCGTCGAAGTCGGCCGTCTCCTCCTCGACAAGCAAGGCGTCGATTCGGCGTCCCCGCTCTTCCGGCTCGATCCCTGGAAGATCCCGAACGGTCAGTTCCGCGGGAGTCGGCTGATGGACGACCTGGCACCGCGCTTCCGGATCGCGGATGATCACAGAGCGCAACGCATCGTGGCGCGCGACGATGTCATCGAGCGCGCGCTGCAACGCCTGCACGTCGACCTGTCCATGGATGCGCCACCCGTGGACGATATGGTGACGAGGACCGAACGGCCCCTCGGCGTCGCCCTGATCGAGGGCACACAGGAACTCTTGATTCGCTGACAGCGGCCACCGCTCGCCGGCGCCGGTCGAAGTGTCCATGGTCGTCATGGTTTCTTACCTTCTTGCCAGGTGTTTCGGGCCGGTCGTAGGGGTTCGCGGCACCCAGGGGTGCCGGGTATGACTTTCCTGCCTCTGCCGCTGATGGCCCAGGAGGATTGGCCGCCCGGCGCCCCCGAAGACTTGACCGCTGATGGGGAGGTGCGAGGACCTCAACGCCGATGGCGCGGCGCTGGCGGAAACGTGTCATCGCTCATGCTGCGTCCTCGACTGCACCTTGGTTTTGCTCGACCGCCTCATAGAGCGCCTTGATGTTTCCGCTCCCGAAGGTTGTCGCGCCAAGGCGTTCGATCAGCTCGACGAAGAAGGTATTGCGCGGGGTGACCGACTTGGCGAAGATCTGGAACAGCTGCCCGTCATGGTCCTCATCAGCCAGAATGCCACGTACGCGCAGATCTTCTACCGAATGCCTTTCCAGCTCGATCCGTTCATCCAAACGGTCGTAGTACCGTCCGGGCGTCGAAAGGAACTGAACACCAGCCGCCTGGACCTGGTCGACCGCCCGCACGATGTCCGGCACCCGGAGCGCCACATGCTGGATCCCCGCACCGACGTGGTCACGCAGGAAGGCGTCTATCTGGCCTGGCGACTTGGCCAAGTCCGGCTCGATCAGAGTGAAGGTGACGGCGCCGGAGGTACTTTGCACAACCTTGGAATTCATGGATTGCCTACCGACGAATATCTTCTCCTCGTACACGACGCGGAAGTCGAGTACCTCTTCGTAGAACGCCACGGTGGGATCGAGCTGCCCGCCGGGCAGGCAGACAGCGAAGTGGTCGATAGCAGCAGCGCCGATGTCACGCGCGGAAGGCGAACCGGCCGGGGGAAGCGGTCCGCTCGCGGCGCGCTGCACGAAGGTATGGGCGACATCCGCAAAGGCCAAGATGCTCGCCGTCACGACCCCGTCATCTTCGGTCGGCCCGTGTAGCGGTACAGCGCCGCGACGTACCGCTTCGTGGAACGCAGTCCGAGCGTCGGCCACGCCGAGCCCGATGTCGGCGACTCCGTCTCCGTGTCGGGAGAGGTAGATGGCGGCCTGGTGGTCCGGGACACGCGGCTCGGTGAGCAGCAGCCGGATGTCATCGCGCCCAACTCCGACGGTGCGGCTTCGGCCGTCTTCGATCCGCTGGAACTCCGGCAAGGCATAGCCTCGGGTCCACAGGTCCGCCGCTGATGCGGAATCCTCGACGAAGAACCGAACGTGGTCGACCCTCATGCCCGTGTAGACGGAGTTCTGCTCGACCGCCATCACGCCACACCCTGGTTGCGGCCGGCACCACGTGGGCGGAGGTCGGTCCAGTTCGTCGCGACGTAACGCAGACAGGACGTGCGATCTGTCGCAGCGAGGGCCACCCGCCAGCCCGCGGGCGCCGCCACGAACTCGGGCCAGAGGGAGTGTTGACCGGCTTCGTTGACCAGCACGACGAACTGGCCGTCCTCGCGGTCGAACGGATTCGACATATTCGGAATCCTTCCTGTCCTGTTAGCTCGCCCTGGCGACCTGGTCGCCGTGAAGCGCGGTGATGTGCTGGTCAATGAGCGCGACGGTGGGGACATCGAAGATCTCCACTACGCTGAGCTTCACGCCCAGCTCAGCCTCGATGCGCAACACGAGTCGCGCCGCCTGGAGCGATTGACCGCCCAGATCGAAGAAACTGTCGTCGAGGCCGACTTGGTCGACATTCAAGGTCTTGCCGAAGATGGCGCACAGCGTTTCCTGACGTGGGCTGAGCGGCGCACGATGTTGCTGGGCCCGGTCGAACTCCGGCTCGGGGAGAGCATCTCGAGCCACCTTCCCGTTGACGGTGACCGGTATCGCGTCGATGGCGGCGAACGCGGCGGGCACCATGTAATCGGGCAGAGCTCTGGCCAGGTGGGTGCGCAGCTCGCCGAAGTCGACGCCGCCCGCACCGGGGACGACGTAGGCGGCCAACCGCTGATCCTCGTCGCTCGCGGTGCCGACGACCACCGCATCCGCCACGGCCGGATGCGTTCGAAGTGCGGCCTCGACCTCTCCCAGCTCCACCCGGAAGCCACGGATCTTGATCTGCTGGTCAGCCCGCCCGAGAAACTCGAGCGAGCCGCCGGCGGTCTGCCGGACCAGATCACCGGTACGAAACATCCGCTCGCCTGGAGCGCCGAACGGGTCCGCGACAAACCGCTCCGCAGTGAGATCCGGGCGCTCGACATACCCCCGCGCCAGGCAGCCGCCCGCAACGTACAGTTCGCCGACCCCACCTTCGGCTACTCGGTTCAAGCTCTCGTCGAGCACGTGAAGTCGCTTGTCATCGAGAGCCTGACCGAGCGGGACGAAAGCACCGACCTGCGCGTGCTGCGTCAACGGCAGCTGGGTGGCGAACAGAGTGGTCTCAGTCTGTCCGTACATCACCCTGACCCGGATATCCGGATTTGCGGAAAGGATCCGACGCACCGCCTCCGGCGAGACGACGTCACCACCGGTCATGACTTCACGCACGGATGAAAGGCAGGTAGGATCCTCCTCGGCAACGAGCCTGAAGAGCCCCGATGTCAAGTGAACTGCGGTCGCGCCGCCCCGCCTGAGATCATCGCGCAGCGCATCGATGTCGAATTCGCCCGGGTGCGCCAGTACAATTTCTCCACCGCGCAATAACGGTGCCCACAATTCAAACGTGGACATTCCGAATGCATACGGCGCGATCATGAGAATCCGACTGAACACTGGATCGTTCCAGGTCTGGTCTTCGATGAGCCCGATCACACTGCGGTGAGAAACTCCGACACCTTTGGGCGCGCCACCCGATCCTGAAGTGAAGAGAACGTAGGCAAGCTGGTCCTCAGCTACCGAAACCACCGGCTCGGACTCTTGCGTTTGTTCAGCGTCACTGACCGGGATCACCTCGCCGAAGCTGGACAGCGTGGCCGCGGGCGTCGAACCGTCGGTGATGACCATCCGCACCTTGAGCTGGTCGCTGATCGACCGCAGTCGCTCCGGCGGCATCGTCGTGGCCAGGGGCACATACGTGGCGCCCGCCTTGATCACCGCGAGTGTCGCAACGACCAGGTCGAACGACCGGCCGGAACATACCGCTACGGGCTGCTCCGCTTCCACTCCACGCTCGATCAGAAGGTTGGCTAAGCGATTGGCCCGGCGGTTCAGTTCATCGAAGGTCAGAAACCCGTCGGCTGACCGCACGGCAACCGCTTCGGGCCGCCGGCGAACCTGATTCAGAAAGGTCTCTGGCAGTGTAGAGGCCATCTCGAAGCTCCCATCGGAATATTCCCCGGCGCGGCAGGACTGCCGGTCTGCACAAGTCCATGCCGCTCCGGCCTGCCCTACCCTATGAGTCTTCCAGCCGCCAACGCAGGCTGCGTCTTCGATATTGCGACCAGACCAGCACGCCCAGCGTGGTTTGAAAGGTCATCGGAGGAGGATGCCGTCGCGGTTGACCGTGGAGGCGCAACGTGCAACGGAGCAAGGTCGATTTGTTCGCGGCGATCCGGCGGGACTCGAGGATCGAGGGCTTGTCGGTTCGGGTTTTGGCGCGCGATTCCTGGCCGCCCCGAGCTTCCCCCCGACAACCCGCTCGCGGTGGCCGTCGACATAGTCGACGACCACCGCGAGCTCGTCGCCGTACTTCTTCGGCGCCGGCATGCTCTGCATCCTCGTTGAGAGCAGAGCCTGCACAGAACCCGGGGCGCATCACTCCCGGGAGTCGAGATCCACCATCAGCGTTCTTGGGCGAGTTTCTCGAGCCACGGCACGAGTTGTGCGGGAGTCGGTGTCGACGCCCACTCCTCCTCCCGAAGCCGGAGCGCGGCGTCGCGCACTTCGGGGTCCTCGACGACACGACGCAGCATCGAGCGGATCTCGGAGATCGACTGCTTCTGGTGGTCGAGCCGGCCCCCCGCACCCCGGTTGGCCAGGTAGTTCGATGTGAGGGTCGAGTAGCCCTGTTTGGGCGACGTTCGATCCCACTCGATGCCGTCCGGGGTCGCGCGGCCGAAGTGCCTCGTCGGCTCGTCGGTGTCGCACACTATCTGCGGTACGGCATTGGCGAGACCAGCTATGACGGTCCCGAAGCTCCCGTGGTTGACCAGCGCGGAGCAGGTCGGCAGCAGTTGTGACAAGGGGACGTAGTCCATGGCGCGAACGTTGTCCGGCAGCGTCCCGACCTGGTCGGCGAGCTGGTCCTTGTTGAGGGTTGCGATCACCTCGACGTCCAGCCCGTCCACCGCCTCGAGCAGCGCCGGGATCCGGCCCGTGCTGTCGCCCTTGTCGACGGCCCGGGCGGAGACCCCGAGACTGATCGCCACTCGCGGTCGCGTCGGTTCGTCCCGCAACCAGCGCTCGGACACGCTCCCGCCGCTGTAGGGCAGGTACCGGACGGGAACGGTGGGAGTCCGGGTGGGTAGCCGCATGCCCGCGGGGATCGGATCGAGCGTCGCCTGCCCCATCAACAGCTCGTCGTCGACCGTCACGCCGTGGTGCTCGGCCAGCGGTTGCATCGCCTCCGCCAGGATGCTCGGCAGTCCCCTGCTCACGAACCGCTCGTGGGCCCACGCTGTGTAGTCGGGAGAGATGAGGGTACGGACATGGGCCGCTCCGCTCGCCTTGGCCGCGACCGCGCCGCAGGGGAACCACGGCTCCCACAGCACGAGATCCGGGCGCCAGTTTTTCGCGAAAGCGACGATGTCGTCGATGTCCTCGCGCGGCCGCGGCGGTTGGTAGTTCCGGATGGCGAGGATCGCGTAGTGGTAGAAGACGTCCCACATGTCACGCTCGACGCGCTCGTGCACGGACAACGCCCGCACGTATCGCTCGGTCTCGTCCGGGTTCGGGAGCACGTCGGCCCAGCCCGGGTCGTCGCAATCGTGTACCGCCAGCGGTGTCTGCGGCCCACAGGGTACAGCGACGATGCCGGACTCGGTGACGCGCTGCGCGAAGTCCGTGGATATGATGCCGGAGGGGGAGGGGAACCCGGACGGCGCCACCACCCGCACGTCGTGACCCGCGCTCTGCAACGCCCACGCGTAGGGTACGAGCGGCCAGAAGTGAGCGGGCGCCGGAAAGCACGTGATCATGACACGCATGGCTTCTCCATTCACACAGTTGTGCGGGCAGGGGACTCGTCGAGCAGGAAGTCGCCGACCGGGCCCTTCAGCCTCTCGGCGTCGATGACGTGCGGTCCTTCGGCGACGACGCCGCGCTGTGCCGAGGGGACACAGGCGACGACGGCGTCGGCCGCCTCACCGAAGAAGTTCGGTCGGAGCTCGCTCATTGTCGGGTGGTCCTGCGACGCACTGCCGTTGAGCACGAGCGTGGGCACGCGGATCCGCGAGAACCGCTCGGCCGGTGGCTGATTGGTGGTCCCCATGCAGGCGGCGTCGTAAGGCAGCGTATGAGCCAGACTGATCAGGTGTGACCACTTCGGATGCTTCCTTGCTCGCCGCACCGACTCCTCCGGCGAGCCCCAAGCGCGCATCGAGAGCTCGAACGCCTCGGACCGCCGGCCCTCGTCGAGCAGGGCGCGTACGCGCTGTATGTACTGACCGTGCTGAACCTCCGCGTCCGCACCCATGTCGTAGGGCAAGTCGTAGACGACCAGCCTGTTCATCGCGACACCAGCCGCCGCTGCCTCCAACGCCAGCGCCCCACCTGAGCACGCCCCGAAGACATGGGGCGACCCGCCGGCTTCGTCGATCACCGCGGCCAAGTCCTCGATCTCGCGGCGAACGGCGTACGGTGCGACGTCCCCGCTGTCGCCCCGTCCGCGCCGCGCGTAGTTGTAGACGGTGAACCGCGACGCGAGTTCGAGACCGAGCGGAGCGTTCTCGGTGCCGTCGTCCATCGCCCCACACACGAGGACCACGGCGGGACCACTGCCGAAGCGCTCGTACGCGATCCGCGTCCCGTCCGGGGAGCGCACTGTACCGAAGGTGCTCATGACGGCTCCCCCTCGCCTTGGGTTTCGGTGCTGGAACCCTTGACTGCGACGAAGATGCCCCGCCCGTTGATGCCTTCGGCGGAGTACGTTGCAGGGCAGCCGGCTTCCTCGAAGGCCTGCAGGTACTCATCCTGGGTGAAGAGCATGAGTTCGTGGACCTGGGTGACCTCCCGGATCCCTTCGGCGCGGGCGATGAGGTACCGGGTCTCGAGCCGCGAGTGACGACCTTGACTCGAGGTGTGCGATACCCGAGCGATGGCACTCCCCTCGACATGCGCCGAGTCGGCGGCGAGGTACCCGTCAAGGAAATTTTCGGGGAACCACCAGGGCTCGACGACGAGCACGCCGCCGGGAACCAAGTGTTCGGCCATCGCCTGGATCGCCGCATGGAGTTCCTCGCGGCTCTCGACGTACCCAATGGCATGGAACAGGCAGGTGACGGCGTCGAATCGGCGCGGCAGCCGGAAGTTGCGCATGTCGCCGCGGTGCACCTGGGACGGGAAGCGGTCCCATGCGCGCCGCAACATCGGCTCCGAGAGCTCGACCCCCTCGACGTCGCCCACCAGCTCTGCGAACGTCTCCAGGTGGGCTCCTGTCCCGCAGGCCACGTCGAGCAACGATCCGGCGTGCGGATACCGCTCGCGCACGAGCGCGACGACCGCCTCGGCCTCACGCACCCAGTCCTTGCCACGGGCCTTGTAGACCGTCTCGTAGATGTCGACGAAATCGGCTCCGTACGTCATCGGCTCGTCCGCGAGTGCTCGGTGTCTTCGGCGCCGTCGATGCCCTGCTCGTCCACGAGGTCGCGAACAGTGCCGCGGTCGTCGGTCGACGCATCCGTGTCCGTGGGCGAGGCGGTGCCGGCATCCTCGGCCCCGTCCTTGCCGTCCCCGTGGGCTGGGACGTGGCGCAGCGAGATGCCCGCGAAGACTGCGAGAACGAGCGCGACTACAACCCCGAAGGCGGCGGCCACGTTGAGCCCATCGGTGAATGCTTCGGCCGCCTTGCGCGCCAGCTCCTCGCCGGCCGGCCCTGGAGTACCCTGGGCCACCGACATCGCGCCGGCGACGCTCTCCCGTGCGGTCGCGGCGTCGACGCCCGGAACCGGGTCACTGAAGGCGCTGCGATAAATGGCCGCGGCGATGCTGCCTGTCAAGGCAATGCCGAGGGAGACACCGAAGTCACCACTGGTCTCCGAGACAGCGGCCGCCGAGCCCGCCTTCTCCGGCGGAGCCGAAGTCATGATGAGCCCGGCTCCCAATGCGCCCGCCGGACCGGACCCCAGCGACGCCACCACGAACCCGGACATGAGCAGGGCCACGCCGCTCTCCGGGCCAACCTGGGTCACCGCGATGAGCCCGAGCACCGAGATGATCATGCCCGCAACGATCACTTTGCCCGGCGGGATGCGGCGCGTGAACGCCGGGGCCAGCATGGACCCGACCATGCCCGCGAACGTGGGGGCGATCAGCCACAAGCCCGTCGAGAGCGGGGAGTAACCGGCCACCGATTGGAGGTACAGCGCGACGAGGAAGGCGTACCCGGACATGATCCCCATCAGCAACATGAGGGTCGCTGCCGAGGCGAAGACCCGGTTGCGGAACAGCGAGACGTCGAGGAGCGGCTCGGCGAGACGACTCTGCCGCCGCACGAATATCACGCCCGCGAGTACCCCGACGACGAGGGCAACGACGGCGACGCCCGTGAGGCCGTTCTTGGCGATCTCCTTCACGCCGTAGACGAACGGGAGGATCGCGACGAGCGAGAGTACGACGCTGAGCAGGTCAATGCGGCCGCGGATCTCGCCGCCCCGCGCCTCGGGCAGCAGGAAAGGAGCGGCCACCACCAGGAGGACCATCACAGGTACTGGGAGGAGGAGCGTCGAGCCCCACCAGAAGTGCTCGAGCAGGACGCCGCCGACGACCGGGCCGAGCGCGATACCGCCCATGAAGCAGCTCATGTAGGCGCCGATGGCCATGGCATGGCGCCGCTTGTCGGTGAACAGGCTGTTGAGGAGCGCCAGCGTCGAAGGCATGAGAGTCGCTCCGGCGATGCCGAGGACACCACGCGCCGCGATCAGCACCTCGATGCTCGGCGAGTACGCGGCCACCGCCGACACCACGGCGAACGCGCTCGCCCCGATCAGAAGCAGGCGTCGGCGTCCGATGCGATCACCGAGATTCCCCATGGTGATCAGGAGTGCGGCGACCACGAAACCGTAGATGTCCAGAGCCCACAACTGCTCCGTCGAGTTTGCACCGAGATCTACCGACAGAGCCGGCACCGCCACGTACAGAATGCTGAGATCCATGGCCATCATCAGCGTCGGCAGCGCCAGGATGACGAGCCCGATTGTCGCTCGTTTCCCGTGCTCGCTTGGGGTTACTTCGGCCACGAGTACTCCTCCGATAGTGTCGGACATTGGTCGATTCGCATCGCGCCACGCCGAAAGGCCGTTCCCTCAAATATTTATCAAAAAAAGTATCACGGTCCATCGGACGGCGAAACGGAGAATTACATGAACCGAACCTGGACCTATCCCACCGGTTTCGTGAGATTCTCATAGTCGGCGAGTGCACGGCAGCCTGGTCACCGGCAACGGTGATCTGCATACTCATTATCACAGACGAAAAGAACCAGCCACCGGCTGGAGACGTCGGAGTACAGGAGGCCTCGGTGATCAGAATCTTCCAGCCGACAGTGGGCGAGGACGAACTTGCCGCGCTCGCAGAGGTCTTCGACTCGGCCTGGTTGGGCAAGGGTCCTCGGGCGGATGCTTTCGAGCAGGCGTTCGCTGGGCACCTCGATGTCGACGCCGAACAGGTGACCTCGATCAGTTCGTGCACGGCAGGCCTGTTCATCGCTGCGAAGCTCGCCGACCTCGGCCCGGACTGTGAGGCAGTGCTGCCGACCGTCAGCTACGTCGCCGCGGGCAATGCAGTGGCCGCGACGGGTGCGCGTCCTGTCTTCTGCGATGTCGACGAGCGGACGCTGAACCCGACCGTGGACGACGTCGAGGCCGCACTGACCCCGCGGACCCGGGCAGTGGTCCTCCTGCATTACGGAGGCTACCCGGGCAATGTCGTCGAGATCGCCCGTCTGTGCCGGGAGCGCGGCATCCTGCTCATCGAGGATTCGGCCTGCTCGGTCGCGTCGCGCGCCGGCGAGCAGGCGTGTGGAACCGTGGGCGATATCGGGCTGTGGAGCTTCGACAGCATGAAGATTCTGGTCACCGGCGACGGTGGCATGCTGTATGCCCGCGACCCCGAGATGGTCGAGCGCGCCAGGAAGCTGGCGTACCTGGGGCTGGAACAGTTCAGCGGGCTGTCGCAAGCACCCCTGGTCGACTCGCGCTGGTGGGAGTTCGAGGTCTCGTCGTTCTCCGGCCGCACGGTCATGAATGACATGCAGGCGGCGATGGGGCTGGTGCAGCTCCCCAAGGTGGAGGCATTCGTCAAGCGCCGCAGGGCGGTCGCCGAATTCTACGACCGCGAACTCGTCGACCTGGCCGGTGTTCGCATTCCCCCGCCGCTCCCCGCCGACCACCGGTCGTCCTATTACTTGTATTGGGTCCAGATGGAGACCGAGGTGCGCGACCGGGTGGCGAAAATGCTCCTCGACCGCGGCATCTACACCACCTTCCGCTACCCGGCACTGCACCGTGTCCGGGCTTACGGATCGTCGGCGAGCCTGCCCCGCGCCGAGCGCGCTGTCGACCAGACGCTCTGCCTGCCCCTGCACCAGGCGCTGACCGACGCTGACGTGGAACGCATTGCCGCGGAGTTCCGCAATGCGGTGTCGTCGGCCTCCGCGAACTCGCGATAAGACGCCCCGCGACCGAAAGCAGAAATGGAGTTGACGATGACGGTCCACGTATGGGGCTATCTCGACGAGTACCAGCAGGAGCGCGAGGAGATACTCGAGTGTGTCGACACGGTCTTCAGCTCCGGAAAGCTCGTCCTCGGCAAGAGCGTGCACATGTTCGAGCAGGAGTTCGCCGATTACCATAGCGTCGCGCACTGCGTAGGCGTCGACAACGGCACGAACGCCATCAAGCTTGCGCTGGAGGCGTTGGGCATCGGTCCCGGAGACGAAGTCATCACCGTGTCCAATACCGCGGCTCCCACCGTTGTCGCAATCGTGTCGACAGGTGCGACACCGGTCTTCGTCGACGTCCGCGAGGACGACTTCCTGATGGACACGACCCTCATCAGTGCTGCGATCACGGCTCGGACCAAGGCGATCGTCCCGGTCCATCTCTACGGACAGTGCGTCGACATGGCCGCTGTGGGCGCGATCGCCCGTGAGCACGGGCTGGCCGTGGTCGAGGACTGCGCCCAGGCCCACGGCGCCCGCCAGCACGGACATCTTGCCGGTACTTGGGGGGATGCCTCCAGCTTCTCGTTCTACCCGACCAAGGTCCTCGGTGCGTACGGCGACGGCGGTGCGGTGCTGACGCGGAACGAGGAGACCGACCGTGCACTGCGCCGCTTGCGCTTCTACGGCATGGAGTCCGACTACCACACCGTCGCGACGCCGGCGCACAACAGTCGGCTCGACGAAGTGCACGCCGAGATCTTGCGGAAGAAGCTCACCCGGCTGGATCGCTACATCGACCAACGACGCGCGGTCGCAGCGCGCTACGGGCGCGATCTCGGCGATACCGCGCTGAAGCTGCCGTCGACCGTGCAGGGAAACGAGCACGTCTACTACGTCTACGTGGTGAGGCACCCGGCACGCGATTCGATCATCGAGGCGATGCAGGAGCATGGTGTTCAGCTGAACGTCAGCTACCGGTGGCCGGTTCACCTGATGACGGGGTTCGCCTATCTCGGGTACCGAGAGGGCTCGCTACCGGTAACGGAGAAACTCGCGGGCGAAATCTTTTCCCTGCCGATGTTCGCTTCGCTGCGGCGCGACGATCAGGACCACACCGTCGAAGCTCTTCGTGACGTGCTGGGAAGAATCTGAGACGGCTCGACGAAAGAGGAGTAGACACGTGGAGATCCGAGAACTGGCTGTCGAGGGTGCGCTCGAGTTCACGCCCTCGGCGTACCCCGACGAGCGGGGGCTCTTCGTGGCACCGTTCCAGGGACCCGCACTCGCCCAGGCGCGGGGCCAGGGCACGTTTCCCGTGCGACAGGCCAACCAGAGCCGGTCCCGGCGCGGGGCGCTCCGCGGGGTCCACTACACCCGAACGCCGCCCGGAGTCGCGAAGTATGTGAGCTGCGCCCACGGTCGCGCTCTGGACATCGTCGTCGATCTGCGCGTGGGCTCACCGACCTACGGACGGTGGGAGTGCGTCGAGATGAACCAGGAATCGTTCCGGTCGGTGTACTTCCCGGTGGGGGTCGGACACGCCTTCATCGCCCTCGAGGACGATACGGTGATGTCCTACATGCTGAATGGCAGTTACGTCGCCGAGAACGAACTCGCTGTCTCGGCGCTGGACCCTCGATTGGCGCTGCCGATCCCGGACGGGCTGGAGATGATCCTCTCGCCCCGGGACCGGGCCGCCATCTCGCTCGAGGACGCCGCCCGGCAGGGACTGTTGCCCGAGTACGACCAGTGCGTCCAGCTCGACGCCGAGCTGCGGCGACAGGGCGAAGGCGAGGCTCTCACATCCCGGTGAGCCTCAGCGGCTCACGGCCCGCCCGCACCTGGGCGGGCACTGTATTCACATCGCGCGGCGGTAAATCAGTTCAAGGTCGGATTCCCAGGTCTCACCTGGAGTTTCGCAGCGCCAACGCCTCGATCACCGGCCGGTGATCGAGGCGTTGGCGTTGATCCGCCGGTACGCGACAGCGGGGAACCTGACCTAATAGCCGCTCGGATCCGGTGACTGGTCAAGCCTGATCTATCGCACCGACACCCGGGGACGGGAACGGGAACGGGTGGCCCGGATGGTGTACGAGATCGCCCCGTTCCAGGCGCCGCGGCAGCTATTGCGGTGCAAGGAGATCTGGGTGGTCGGCGCTGAGGCGTGGCGCAACCCTGAACAGGATCTGCCGGCCGACTTCGCCCAGCTCCGATGTCCTGAGTTACCACACCCCTCCGGACACGACCAATACGCACACGGACTCTGCTCAGCACGAGCTGATGGTGTCCGGTTGGGGATGGGCTACTGCAACCGTGAGCCCGCGGAGTCTGAACTGTCGGCCGGCGTAACCTCGCCACCGGTGTCCGGGGTCCGCGGACTGCCGCTCACCCCCGACGACCTCCTACGCTGACGGCGGTATCCGGGCGTTCGGTGCCCCGGGGCCAGGTGAAACGGGGCCGGCGACACGGGATCCGGCGGCCCGGGGCCTGTGGCGCCGGATACCGCACGCTGTGGGAAAGCAGTGGCAGCGAGCCGCGCGGTATCGCCCGCCACCTCGGTGTCTGCCCGCTCGACGGTGTTGTGCAGCGCCGCACCGGCGAACACCAGATCGCGCAATGTCGCCGCCTCCGGCACGGTCAGCCCGCATCGGGTTCGGCGTGCTCACCGCGGTCCGTACCGGGATGCTCATATGCTGGTGCCTACAAGTGGGTGAACCGAGCGCAGGCAGCGCTTGCGCTGGCTGCCGAGGCGATTGAGCGGAGGTGGGTGCATGTCGGCGACGAAGCTCCTGGTGATCGGTATCGTGCACCTCTCCGGCGGCGCGCATGGCTACCAGGTGCGGTCCGAACTGCAGAATTGGCACGCGGAAACCTGGGCCAAGATCAAACCCGGCTCGATCTACCACGCACTGAAGAAGGCAGCAGCTGATGGCCTCCTCACCGAACACGCCGAGCCGGGCAACTCCGGGCCGGAGCGCGTTCTGTACCGCGTGACAGCCCGGGGACGTGACGAGCTGGTCGAACTGGTCCGCGACGGCCTCCGGCGCACCCACGACCCGGACATGCTCAACGCGTCCATCGCCATGTTGCCCATGCTGACCAGGTCAGACGCCATCGCGCACGTCAGCGAGCGGGTCGCACGCCTGGAAGCGGAACTCGTCGTGCAGGCCGAGGGGTGGGAGAACCCGAACCCCGGCATCCCCGAGCACGTCCGCGAGCAGGCCGAACTGTGGGCGGGACACGCACGCACCGAACTGGAGTGGGCGAAGAGCCTGAGCAAACGACTGTCCGAGGGCGCCTACACCATGGCCGATGACCCGGGGTCGTGGCGAACGGTCCACGATCCCCTCAAGATGCACTTCTAATCAAACTTGACTAGACGGTCCTCCCCGTGGCACTCTGACCAAGTACTCAAATTTGACTAGCTCGAGCAATCCGTTCGCAGATAGAAGGAGACAGTGCGATGAGCACCACAGTGCACACCGACGCTCCGGCGATCACCCGCAAGCCCGGCCGCGCAACCAACGTCGGGTTGTGGGTGCTGCAGGCAGGCCTGGCCCTCCAGTTCGCCGAGGGCGGCATCATGAAGGTCACCGGCGCACCCTTCATGGTTGAAATGTTCACCGAGATCGGAGCGGGTCAGTGGCTGCGCTACGTGGTCGGCGCCCTGGAGATCGCCGGCGCGGTCGGGCTGCTGATCCCGCTGCTCTCGGGCCTCGCCGCTCTCGGGCTGGCCGCCGTACTGGTCGGCGCGGCCATCACCAACGTGTTCCTTCTGGAGGAGAGCGCGTGGCTGCCACTGGCCCTCCTGGTCGGGGCTGTGGTGATCGCCTGGGCTCGCAGGTCCAGGACCTCAAGCCTGGTCGGCCTGCTCCGACGGTGACGGACACGCATCGAGAAGTGGAGCGAAGCCATGAACGAGACGACACTCCGCGTGACGTCCGCCGACGGCACATTCAGCAGAGTGGGCGCATGTCGGCGACGAAGCTCCTGGTGATCGGTATCGTGCACCTCTCCGGCGGCGCGCATGGCTACCAGGTGCGGTCCGAACTGCAGAGCTGGCGTGCGGAAACCTGGGCCAAGATCAAGCCCGGCTCGATCTACCACGCACTGAAGAAGGCAGCAGCTGATGGCCTCCTCACCGAACACGCCGAGCCGGGCAACTCCGGACCGGAACGCGTTCTCTACCGCGCAACCGCTCAGGGACGTGACGAGCTGGTCGAACTGGTACGCGACGGCCTCCGGCGCACCCACGACCCGGACATGCTCAACGCGTCCATCGCCATGTTGCCCATGCTGACCAGGTCAGACGCCATCGCGCACGTCAGCGAGCGGGTCGCACGCCTGGAAGCGGAACTCGCAGTGCGGGCCGAGTGGCGAGAGCACCCCGCTCGGGACATCCCCGAGCACATCCCCGAGCACGTCCGCGAGCAGGCCGAACTGTGGGCGGGACACGCACGCACCGAACTGGAGTGGGCGAAGAGCCTGAGCAAACGACTGTCCGAGGGCGCCTACACCATGGCCGACGATCCGGGGTCGTGGCGAACGGTCCCCGATCCCCTCAAAATGCACCTCTAATCAAACTTGACTAGACGCTCCTCCCTGTGCCACTCTGACCAAGTAATCAAACTTGACTAGGCTCAACTAATCCGTCCGCAACACCGAGAGAAGGACTCGAACCCATGGGAAAACTCGCGATCGAGACGAGAGGGTTGAAGAAGAGCTTCGGCGAGACCCACGCGGTCGCCGGTGTCGACCTGTCCGTGAGCGCCGGGAGCGTGTTTGGCGTGCTCGGTCCGAACGGGGCGGGCAAAACCACCACGATCCGCATGCTGGCCACGCTCCTGCAGCCCGACGCCGGAGAGGCGCAAGTGCTCGGCTACGACGTCGTGCGTGACGCCCAGGCGGTGCGAAGCAGGGTGGGCCTCACCGGGCAGTACGCGTCGGTCGACGAGGACCTCACCGGGGCGGAGAACCTGTTGCTGCTCGCCAGGCTGCTCGGCTACTCACGCCCCCGAGGCAAGGAGCGGGCGGCCGACCTGCTCGACGCGTTCGGCCTTGCCGAGGCGGCCGACCGGCAGGTGAAGAAGTACTCCGGCGGGATGCGCCGGCGCATCGACATCGCGGCGAGCCTGGTCGTCCCCCCCGAACTGATCTTCCTCGACGAGCCCACGACCGGGCTCGACCCGCGCAGCAGGAACCAGGTCTGGGAGATCGTCAGGGGCTTGGTCGCCCAGGGCACCACCGTGTTGCTGACCACGCAGTACCTCGACGAGGCCGACCAGCTGGCCGACCGGATAGCGGTGATCGACCACGGGAAGGTGATCGCCGAGGGCTCGAGCGGCCAGCTCAAAGCCTCGGTCGGCGCCGGCTCGCTGCACGTACGGCTACGTGCGCCCGAGCAGCGGGCCGACGCCGAACGGGTCCTCGCCGCCGCGCTCGACGAGCCGGTCGAGCTCTCCGCTGACCCGGCCGCGCTGTCCGCAAGGATCTCCGACCCCGAACGGGTCGCCCGTTCCCTGGCCGAACTGTCCCGCAGCGGCATCGACGTCACCGAGTTCGCGCTCGGTCAGCCGAGCCTGGACGAGGTGTTCCTCACCCTGACCGGACGCGCCGCCGAAAACACCCCCGAGGAGGAGGCCGCATGACCACCATGACCACCACGCCCGCCGAGCAGGCGTCGGCGCCAGTCACCGAGGACGCGCTGCGCCGTGTGCTACTGGTCGGTGAGCGCCCGTCCCGACCCGGCCCGGTGCGCACCTCATTGACATTCGGCTGGCGCGCTCTGCTGAAGATCAAGCACCTCCCGGAGCAGCTCGTCGACGTGACCATGTTCCCGATCATGTTCACGCTGATGTTCACCTACCTGTTCGGCGGCGCGCTCGCCGGGTCGACAGGGGACTACCTGCAGTTCCTGATTCCGGGCATCCTGGTGCAGGCGAACGTCATGATCACCATGAACACCGGCATCACGCTGAACACCGACATCCAGAAGGGGGTGTTCGACAGGTTCAGGTCACTTCCGGTGTGGCGGCCATCCCCGCTGGTCGGCGCCCTGCTCGGCGATCTGGTGCGCTACTCGATCGGGTCGGCGGTCGTCATCGGGCTCGGACTGATCCTGGGGTTCCGGCCGGAGGGTGGCGCCGCCGGCGTGGTGCTCTCGGTCGCGCTGCTGCTGGTGTTCTCGTTCTGCCTGTCGTGGCTGTGGACGATGCTCGGCCTGATCCTGAGCACGCCGAACTCGGTGGCGGGGGTCAGCATGATGGTGATGTTCCCGCTGACGTTCGTGAGCAACATCTTCGTGGACCCGAAGACGATGCCCGGGTGGATGCAGGCGGTCATCGACGTCAACCCGATCACCCACCTGGTGAACGTGGTACGCGGCCTGATGCACGGCTCGGTCCCGGCCGGGGAAATCGGCTGGGTGCTCGTCTCGGCCGTACTTCTCGTCGCGGTCTTCGGCCCGCTCACCATGGCCCGCTACCGCAACAAGAAGTAGCTGCCGCTACCGCGAGCACTCGGTCGAAATCAACTCCGGCAACCCGGCCCACTCGGCCAGCGCCAGCACCGGTACCAGGCCCGGACACGACAAGGAGAGACGATGAGCGAGCTGACCACCACGCAGCCCGCTGGCACACCGACCTGGATCGATCTGGGCATCCCGGATCTCGACCGCGCGATGACCTTCTACGGCGCGTTGTTCGGTTGGGAGTTCGATGTGGGACCGGCGGAGTTCGGCCACTACACCCAGTGCTTGCTACGGGGCAGACCCGTCGCGGCCATCAGGCCGAACCCCGATCCCGACGCCACGGACTTCTGGTGGAACGTCTACTTCGCGACGGATGACTGTGACGCCGCGGCCGCCCGGGCCCGGGACGCGGGCGGCGCGATCGTCACCGGCCCGATGGACGTGCTGGACCAGGGCCGGGCGGCGATCATCAAGGACACCACCGGTGCGCAGTGTGGACTGTGGCAGGCCGGTGCCCACATCGGCTGCGAGATCGTCAACGAGCCGAACGCCCTGCTCCGCAACGACCTGGTCACCGCGGAATCCGGGTCCGCGCGCGACTTCTACGTCGCGGTCTTCGGCCATACGTTGGATGCCCACCCGGACCGGCCTGAGCTCGACTTCACGTTCCTGCGCAGACCGGATGGCCACGAGATCGGCGGCATCGCCGGTGACCCAACGGCCACGAAGTCCCGTTGGGGAACCTTGTTCCAGGTGGACGACGCCGATGCGGCGGCGCAGCGAGCGGTCGACGCGGGTGGGACTTCGGCCGAACCCTACGACATGATCTACGGGCGGGTCGCGAACATCACGGACCCGTTCGGCACGGAGTTCGATGTCGGTGCGGCGATGACGAGCTGAACCGGCGGTCAGGCTGCTTTCTTGAAGCATCAAGTTCGAGAGGAATCGCAATGAACATTGCACTGTGGATCGTGGCCGGTCTGCTCGCGATCGCCTTCCTGGGGGCGGGAGCCAGCAAGCTCGCCACACCGAAGAAGAAGCTGTACGACAAGGGCATGACGTACGTCGAGGACTTCTCCGACGCCCAGATCAAGACCATCGGCACGCTCGAAATCCTCGGCGCGATCGGCCTCATTGCGCCCGCGTTCGTCTCGGGGGCCACCTGGCTCGTCCCCACCGCCGCAACAGGCCTGCTCCTGACGATGATCGGCGCGGTAGTCGTGCACATCCGGCGCAAGGAACAGTTCGTTTCGCCGCTCGTGCTCGGGTTGCTCGCGGCGTTCGTTGCTGTCGGCCGGTTCTGGATCGAGACCCTCTAGGAGGTCGTCACGCGGCAGCTCCGATCCGGAGCTGCCGCGTCCACTCGGGAATCACCCCGTCGCCACCCCCGATGAGCAGCGCCTGATAGCCGGCAGCCAGCGCGCGGCGGGAGTCGTCGCCGAACTCACGGATTGCCGTATGCCTCGACCCGAGGCAAGTCACGTCGCACTCGAGAAGACGCCGGATCCGTCCGGTCGCCGAAATAATAGCGGCGCGTCCTCGCGCGCATGCGGCGTCTGGACACTGGCAGTTCACGTAGGCGAGAACGGAGAAGGATATGGCCGGGGCAGGCGTGACCGAAATTACCGCGTGGATCATCGAACATCAGTTCACTCCGCCCGGTGGTGAAGCTCGCCCGTCCGGAACCTACGACGGTGAAGGATACCTCCAGCCGATTCTGGAAATGGCCCGCGAGTTCGAGCGGGCCCACCCGGAGTACGCGGTGCGCGTCGAGGGTCACGATCCCTGGACGATGGCGGAAGAAGTCGCGCGCGCCGTCGAGCGCGGGGAAGCACCGGACATCGCCGAGTACTACGCCACCGCGACCCAGCTCGCCTACGATACCTACACGCCAGACGGTAAGCCGGTGTTCACCTCCATCGAGAGGGCTCTCGGCGGCCGCAAGGAAGTGCTGGGGCAGCGTGTGCTGATCGACGACATCGAACCGCTCTCACGGAACTTCTACACGTATCAGGGCGACCTGTTCTCCGTGCCCATGACGGCCACCACTCCTCTGCTGTACTCGAACATGACGATTCTGCGCAAGGCCGGGATCGACACTCCCCCCAGGACCTGGGATGAGCTCGTTACGGCGTGCGAGGCGGTCGCGCGGCTCGACGAAGCTCCAGCCTACGGGGCGGCCTGGCCCAACAACGGCTGGATCTTCCAGCAGGCACTGGCGCAACAGGGCGGTCTCATCGCGAACAACGGCAACGGCAGGGAAGCCAGGGCTACCGTGGTCGACCTTGCCTCCAAGGAAATGATCTCGTGGGTCGAGTGGGTGCGGGACTTGCATGCGGCCGGCCACTACGTCTACTCAGAGGGAGCCTTCTGGAGCGCGTTCGAGACATTCGCCCGGCAGGATGCGGTGTTCGCGCTGAGCTCGTCGAAGCAGGCCGAGGAGTTCGTCCGTTCCGGCGAGGAGAACGGCTTCGAGGTGACCGCGAGCCCGATGCCGTTCAACTCGTCGGTGCCCTACGTGGGGAGCCTGGTGTCGGGGTACTCCCTGTTTCTGCGGGACGGTCTCGACGAAGCCAAGCGGGACGGCGCGCTCGCGTTCATCCAGCACCTGATCAAGCCGTCGAGCATCATTCGATGGCACCGGGCGCACGGATTCCTCCCGATCACCAACGAGGCTTACGACACGCTGGAGAGCGAGGGCTGGTTCGCAGCCAATCCACATCACCGAGTGGCCAGTGACCAGCTCAGCACGTCGGCGCAGTGCGCCGCGACGTCCGGTGCGTTGGTGGGTGACTTCGCGGGCATCCAGCACGCCATGACCAGGGCGATGAAGGACGTTTTGTTGTCAGGCGCGGACCCCGGTCCGAGGTTCGAGCAGGCGACCGAGGAGGCACAGCGTCTCCTGGACGAGCACAACGCCGCCTGCCTGCGGCCGGTCCCCTCGACCCCAGCGCGGCTCGACGTGTACTGACGTGGAGGACCTGTCACGACGACGATCGAGGATGTCAGTGGATCGCCACTTCGGGCCCCGCCATCACATCGTGCACGGCTGGCAGGGCCGCTGATCGTCCGCGACCCGGCCAGCGCATGCGCCGTCTCAGGTGATGCCTGAAGGCGCGAGAACTGCGCGATGTCTCCTCGGACGACCGAGCCGACGGATGGTCGGCGCGATCATGCCGTCCCGCGATACGACGTCGTAGAGAACCTCGAACGCGCCGACCTTGGTGACGGGCAGTCCCGCGGCCGCGGCCTCCAGAGCGAGCGCGCCGCAGGAGGACACCCGTACAGGCACGCCGACCCGCCCGCGTCCTCGATCAGCGCGGCAATGTCCCCGAACTCGCGCTCGATCGCGTACGGCGCAGTGTCGCCGCTCTCGCCTCGACCGCGGCGGTCGCACCTGTAAACGGTGAAGTGGTTGACAGCTCCGCAGCAAGCGGCGCGTTCTCCGTCGACACCCGGTGCGGCGACAGCACCACGACGACCACGCCACCTACCGAACCCCTCGACGTGCTCGAACTCGCCGGCCAGTCGTCGCACCAGCGTGCCAATGCCGCACCCACCTGGAGCAGGCTCCAGGTGGGTGCGGCGGGGATCCTGGCGCGGACCGCGCCGGCCGGTGACCACCCCGTTTCCGGCGGCCCGTTCGGCCAAGCCCGGAGTGGCTTGGCGCCCGGTCAGCGACCCCGGTCGGCGGCGGCCAGCGCCCTCGCCTCCGGCAACTCCGCCGCTTCCGGGGCGGGGATGCCGCGGATCAGGTCGGCCGCCTTCTCCGCGAGGACGATCGCCGTCGCGTTGGGGATCCCGCGGCCGACCTCCGGCATGACGGACACGTCGACCACCCGCAGCCCGTCGATGCCCCGGACCCGCAGGTCCCCGTCGACCACCGTGCCCATGGCACACGTGCTCGTCGGGTGGAAGATCGACTGGGTGTACTTCCGGGCGTAAGACTCCAGGTCCGCGTCCGACTCCGAGTCCGGGTAGCGGAACACGCCCTCGTTGTAGAGCCGCATCGCGGGCTGCCGGCCGATGTCCATCGCCATGCGCAGCGCGACCAGGGTGCGTTCCATGTCCGCCGGATCGGAGTAGTAGCCGTGCACGATCCGGGGCTTGGCCGTGGGATCGGCGGACGCCAGGTGCACCCGGCCGCGGCTTTGCGGGGTGGCGACCGCGGGACCGAACGAGATCGCGTGCGCGGTCGGCGGCCCGAGGCCGCTGTCGGCCAGCATGCCCGGCGCCGCGAAGAACTGCACGTCGGGCGCGGGCAAGGCGCTGTCGGTGCGCACGAAGCCACCCGCCTCGGGCCCGTTGGACGCGAGCGGCCCGCGGCCCTCGCGCTGGTACAGCTCGACGTTGGCGGGCTCGCCGGCGGCCAGCAGGCTGATCGGCTGGGAATGCGTGAGGATGAGCGGCACCAGCGCGTGGTCCTGCAGGTTCGCGCCGACCTCCTCGTTGTCGGCGACCACCGGAATGCCGAGTTTCCGCAGCGTGTCGGCGGGGCCGACACCGGAAAGCATGAGCAGCTGCGGGGAGTTGTACACGCCGCCGGAGAGCAGCACCTCGCGTTCGGCCCGCAGGACGATCTCGTCCTCCAGCCGGTACCCGACGACGCCGGTCGCCCGGCCGTCTTCGATGAGCACCCGGTGCACCTGGAGGTTGGTCTCGACGGTGAGGTTGGGCCGGTCGATCACCGGGTGCAGGAACGCCGCCGCCGTGCTGCAGCGACGTCCGTTGCGCTGGGTGACCTGGTAGAAGCCGAAACCGTCCTGCTCCGGGCCGTTGAAGTCGTCGTTGGCCGCGAACCCGGCCTCCGTCGCCGCCGCGATGAACGCCGCCGTGCTGGGGTTCTTGGACCGGTTCTCCGACACCGACAGCGGCCCGCCCGCGCCGTGGTAGGCCGACGCGCCACGCTCGTTGTCCTCGGACCGCTTGAAGTACGGCAGCAGGTCCGCGTAGGCCCAGCCCGGCTGGTTCCACGAGTCGTAGTCGTACGGGTTGCCCCGCGCGTAGGCCATCGCGTTCATCGAGCTGGTCCCGCCGAGCACCCGGCCGCGGGGCAGGAACACCCGCCTGCGGTTCAGCTGGGCCTCGTCGTGCGTGTCGTAGTCCCAGTCCACCTGGGTCCGGAACAGCTTGGCGAACGCGGCGGGCACCTGGATGTTCGGATGGCTGTCCGTCGGGCCCGCCTCGACCAGGCAGACCCGGATGTCCGGGTCCTCCGTCAGCCGCGCCGCCAGGACACAGCCTGCCGATCCCGCACCGACGATGATGTAGTCGTACATATCGCTCCTTGGCTGATCAGAAGAACTGCGTGTTCGGGGCGAGGCCGCACAGCACCCGGCCGTAGATCTCGTAGAGGATGTGCGGCGTGTTCAGGGCGTGCTGGGTGAGCGCGTGCAGGTCGCGCCAGGTGCGCTGGATGGGCACGCTGGAGAAGATCGCCGAGCCGCCGCTGCCGACGTAGAGCGTGTCGACCGCCTCCAGCGCGCGCTTGCAGGTGGCGCCCATGGCAATCCGGGCCAGGGCCCGGTCCTCGGTGGACCACTCGCTGTGGTCGGCGACCTTCGCGTCGACGAGGTCGGCGACCCGGTAGGCGTGGAAGGCGGCCTCGTCGATCGCGACCCTGGCCTCCGCCACCTGCAGGTGCGTCATCGTGGCTTCGCGCTGGTCGGTGTAGTCGGTGTAGGTGATCTTGCGGCCGGGCATCCGGTCGGTGAAGCAGTCCCACGCCGCCCGGGCCATGCCGACCACGTTGCCGACCGAACACGCGGAGGCCAGGGCCGCCAGCGGGGCGCGGTACATGTCGATGTCCGCGTTGAGGACCGAGGCGGACTGGTTGGTCAGCAGCGCCATCAGCGGCAGCGTGCGCTCCGCGGGGACGAACACGTCTTCGGCGACCGTGGTGACACTGCCGGAGCCGCGCAGGCCGGTGGTGTTCCAGTCGTCCACGATTCCCAGGTCCGCCATCGGGATCAGGGCGACGATCGGTTCCATCTCGCCGCTGTCGTTCGGGGTGACCGCGATCGCGACCTGCCAGTGGCTGTGCAGCGCACCGCTGATGAAGCCCCACTGTCCATTCACGACATAACCGCCCGGCGCCTTCGCGGCCATGGCGGTGGGGCTGAGCGTCCCGCAGACCCGGGCGTTCTCGGTGGCGTAGACCTCGTCCTGGACGGCGTCGGGGAACAGGCCCACCATCCACCCGGGGATCCACCACACCGAAGCGATCCAGCCGACGGCGCCGTCACCGCGGCCGAGTTCGGCCGCGACGTCGACCACGGTGCGGGTGTCGCACTCGTAACCGCCGTAGCGGGCCGGGATCCGCATCTTGAAGACACCCGCGCCCGCGAGGGCCTCGATCGTCTCCTCGTGCAGGCGCCGGTTCTCGTCGGTCCACTGGGCGTGATCGCGGAGCAGCGGAACGAGCTTCGTCGCTCGGTCGACGAGTTCGTCTCGGGTGGGGGGCTGCAGCGTCGTCACCATGGCCTCCTCGGTGGCCTCGGCCTGGGCAGAATTGAAGTGCACGTCTATTCAGGCATCTTTTCCGGTGTCACTCCCGGTCGCGTCTCCTCCATTGCGAACGGATCGCCGGCCGGTCACAGCTTGCTGCGCATCGCCCACAGGTCGGGGAACATCTGGTGGAACAAGGTCGAACGCAGGTACGAGACTCCCGACGATCCGCCGGTGCCGGTCTTGTCGCCGATGATCGCCGCGACGAACTTCACGTGCTGGTAGCGCCACTGCTGGAAGCACTGGTCGACCTCCATGAGCGCGTCGCAGATCTGCGCTATCACGCCGTCTTCGAGGTAGGCCTTCCGGAGGGCCTGCTGCACGTCCTCGGACGGAGCAGATGGCTTGGACACGTCGCGGTCCAGCACGGAGTCCGGCATGGGATACCCGCGGTCGTCGAGGAAACGGGCGAACGAGTCGAAGACGGTCGGTCGACGGAGAACCCGCTCGAGCTCGGCGCGCTCACCAGCACCGACCCGGTAGTACTCGAACATCTGCGGATCTCGCCTGCCGAGCACGGCCTCGATACGCCTGAACTGGGTGGACTGCGCCCCGCTCCCGCCGCCGAGTGCGTGCCGGAAGCCGTTGAACTGGCGCGGCGTCAACGTCGCCATCACGTCGGCGTTGGCGACCACGGCACGAACCAGCACCGCGGTGCGCTGCAGCGTGCGCAGGGCGGCGCCGTCGGCGCCGTCGGCCAGGTGGTCCTGGAACCTGGCGAGCTCGTGGAGGATCAGTTTGAACCAAAGTTCGTGGACCTGGTGCGTCACGAGAAAGAGCAGCTCGTCGTGCTCGCCCGTCCGCGTACGCTGGATCGACAGTAGTACGTCGAGTGCCAGGTAGGCGTGATACTCGCCAGTCTCTTCCACGATTCAAGGTTAGACACGCCGGGACGATTCGCGACAGCACGGCGAACAACGAGAGCAAGGGTGAAGCAGTCCGGTCCGCCGAGGCGTGGAATTCAGGTAAACCGCAAGAACACGCGACGCATTCGGGAAGACGACTTTGCCGACCGCCCGAGCGCACACTCTGGGCACCGGATCGACTGGCTTCGTGCCCAGGGAGGCGCACAGCGTGATCACTATCCTCCAGCCGACGTCGGGTGCGGACGAACTTGCCGCAGCCGGCGACGTTTTCGTGTCGATGCAACTCGTCGGCGTGCGGGCGCGCACCGACGGTCGGGAGCGGTGATGGCGAGCCCACTGGAGCAGGAGCGATCGGAGGCCGACCTCGTCGCGGACCTCGCCGTGTCGGCGGCCACGACGCGTGGATTCCACGTGTCCACTGTCGAGTTCGACGACTGGCTGGCAGAACGTTGCGTGGCCCACGATTTCGAGGTCTCGCGTGTCCCGCTCGACGAACTCGACCACTGGTCGTTCGCCGACGACAGTGGAAATCTGACCCACCGCAGCGGCCAGTTCTTCACGGTCGAAGGGTTGCGGGTGCGGGCGACGGACGGAGCGGTGCCGGAGTGGCATCAGCCGATCATCAACCAGCCGGAGATCGGCATCCTCGGCATCGTCGCCAAGAGGTTCGGCGGCGTCCTGCACTTCCTCATGCAGGCGAAAATGGAACCGGGGAACGTCAACCTCGTGCAGCTGTCGCCGACGGTGCAGGCCACGAAGAGCAACTACCGCAGGGCGCACGGCGGCAACGAGGTGGCCTACCTGCACCACTTCATCGGCCCGCGACGCGGCAAGGTGATCGTCGACGTGCTTCAGTCCGAGCACGGTTCGTGGTTCTACCGCAAGCGCAATCGCAACATGGTTGTCGAGGTAGCTGAGCACGTCGAGGTCGGACAAGACTTCTGCTGGCTGACTCTCGGCCAGATCAACGAACTTCTGGCTCGCGACTACGTCGTCAACATGGACTCGCGGACGGTGCTGTCCTGCCTGCCGGCGAGTTCGGTGCCCGCGTGGTCGCGTGACGCCACCCTGCCCGGCGCGCACCGAAGCACGCACGCGTTGCTGAGGTGGCTCACCGAACGGCAGGTCGACAGCGAACTCGACGCACAACGGGTGCGCCTGACCAACCTCCCCGAGTGGAACCGCACCGACTGGGAAATCACGCGAGGTGACGGCAGGTTCTTCAGTGTCGTCGGGGTGTCGGTTCGCGCGGGAACCCGCGAGGTGTCGAGCTGGCACCAACCGCTGATCGAGCAGCACGGTCACGGGATCGTGGCTTTCGTCGTCACGGAGTTCCGCGGCGTCCTGCACGTTCTGGTCCGCGCGACGATGGAGGCAGGCTTCCTCGGCGCCATCGAGCTCGGCCCGACCGTGCAATGCGTTCCCGCCAACTACGCTCCAGGCGACGCACCGTTTCTGCTGGACTACGTCATGGCAGCCGGCCCGGAGCGGATTCGCTACGCCGCTTTCCATTCGGAAGAAGGTGGCCGGTTCCGGAACGCGGCGAGCCAGTACATGATAATCGAGGCGGACGAGACGCTCCCCGAGCTACTGCCTGCCGACTACACCTGGGTCGCCGCGGGCCAGCTCGCCGAACTGCTGAGGCACAGCCATTACGTCAACGTTCAGGCCCGTAGCCTGGTGGCCTTCTTGAAGACGCTACCGTAAAGTGGTCGTCCGCCGGATCATGGCCGACCTGTGGGACAAGACCACTTGTCGGCATTGTCCATCCGATGAACGCCGGCGCTCGGTACCCAGCTGAGAACTCGTCGTCGCAGCAGCATGACCGGCCGCCCGCGAATCAAACCCCGCGCCCGCACGTCAATCACGTCCCGCGCAGCCAAACACCACCCCCC
>NZ_JBSGBK010000036.1:0-76463 GCF_053601215.1 Amycolatopsis sp. NPDC004772 | reverse complement strand
GTTCGGTGCGTCTGACGCACCGAACGCCACATTGGGTGCGCTGGACGCAACCAACGCCACATTGGGGCGCTTGGGACCTGGGTGGCCGGTGGTGCTCAGTCCTCCGCGCGACGGCGGCGGCGGGGCGTCGACCCGGTGCCGCCGTTGGCCGCGAGCAGCTCGCTCACCGAGCGACCCGCCGCGTGCGAGCCGCTGCCCGGGGCGGGCTCGGGCGCGGCCCGGCGGCCGTTGCGGGCTCCGTTGTGGCCGTTGCCGTTCTGCGGCGGCTCGACGTCCGCCGGGTCCACCGGGGCCATTCCGCGGCGGGACATCGAGGCCCGCTCCGCGACCATGCCCTCCCAGGCCGGGGGCTCGCCGTCCGGACGGCGGCGGCGGCCTCCACCCGGGGGCTCCGGCGCCGCGGCGGGCACGGCCGGCATCTGCTGCGAGTCCTCCGGCTTGCGGCGGCGGCCACCCGAGCGGCCCTGGAAGTTGCGGACCGACTCCGGCAACGTCGGGTTCGCGATCGGTGCCTCGGCCTTGGCCGCCGCGGCTTCTCCCGCCGGCGCGCGGTGCGAACCGCCGTGGCGGGACGGCGGCTCCTCCAGGATCGGCGACATGTCGGCCCGCGAGAACTGCTCCAGCCGCGACGGACGGCGGCTGTCGGCGGCCGGGACCGGCGTAGTCGGCGGCACCACCGGCGGCAGGTCGGTGCGCGACGGCTGCCGCGGCGCCGGCTTGTTGCTCGGCACCGGCGTCGTCGGCGGGACGACCGGCGGGAGGTCCGTGCGCGACGCGGCGGCGTCCCGCGGCATCGGCGGCTTCGGCTCGGGCGGCTTCGGCCGGTTCGGGCGCTGGCGCTCGGCGAAGTCGTCGCGGTTCTGGAAGGCCGCGCTCAGGTCCTTGACCGGCCGGATGTCCGACCGCGACAGCTCCGACGGCTTCGGCGGCGGCACGCTGGCCGCCGGACGCCCCGGCACCGGCCGCGGCGGCTCGGGCGCCTTCCGCGGATCCGGACGCGCGCCGTTCGGCTGGCCGCCGACACGCGGGAGGTCCGGACGCGACATCTCGACGCGCGGGATATCGGGCCGCGACATCTCCACGCGCGGAATGTCCGGACGCGACATCTCCACCCGCGGGATATCGGGCCGCGACATCTCCGCCCGCGGGAGGTCCGCGCGCGACATGTCGACCCGGGGGATGTCCGGACGGGACATCTCGACTCGGGGGATGTCCGGGCGCGACATCTCCACCCGGGGAATGTCCGGGCGCGACATCTCGACCCGCGGAATGTCCGTACGCGACGCTTCGGCCCGCGGGGCGTTCGGCCGCGGCGCCTCGGGCCGCGGCATCGGCGCCTCGACGCGCGGGAGGTCCGGGCGCGACATCTCGACGCGCGGGATGTCGGGCCGCGACACCTCGACGGGCCGGATGTCCGACCGCGACAGCTCGGCCCGGCGCGCGGGCGGCGGCTCGGGACGGCGGATTTCCGTCTTCGGCTCCGGCGGCTGCGGGCGGCGGATCTCGGTCTTCGGCTCCGGCGCCTGCGGACGCCGGATTTCGGTCTTCGGGTCAGCCGGGGGCCGCGGGACGTCCCGGCGCGTCGGCTCGACCGCGGCTTCCGGACGGCGCTCGGGCTGCTTCGCGACTTCGTCCTGCTTCGGCAGCCGCATCGGCTGGGACTCGGCCTGCCGGCGCGCCGCCTCGGCCCGCAGCTCGGCGGCCTTCAGCTCGCGCTGCGCGGCGTTCAGCGCCGGGTCGACCGGCGGCACCGGCGGACGGCGCTCGCTCAGCGGCTTCGGCCGGGCCATCTGCTGGGTGCTCTGCACGGAGACGTTCGCCGGCGCCTTCGGGACCACCGGCTTGCCGCCGAAGCCCTTGCCCTTGCCGAGGCCCTTGCCGTTCGCGGGCTTGCCGTTCGAGGCCTTGCGACGGCGTTCGTCGAGGACGCGGTCGATCAGCTCGGTCGGCCGCTCGCCGCCCTCGACCACCGGCTTCTTCCCGGCCATCAGCTGGGCGGGCTTCTTCTTCGGCGCGGCGTCGGGGATCAGGCGGTTCTCGTCGGACAGCTTGCGCATCCGGGTCGCCTGCGCGGTCAGCGCGACGCGTTCGAGCAGCACCTCGCCGCCGAACAGCGACTGGAGGCTGTCGCGCAGCGCGGACACCTCCGCGCGCAGCGCCTCCAGCTCCTCGCGGCCCTTGGAGTCGGCGGCGGTGCGGTTCTCCGCCTCCATCTCCAGCTCGTACTCGCGCCGGGCCGCGATCTCGCGTTCCAGCTCCAGTTCGTACACAGCCTGCGCCTCGGCGACCGCGTCCTCGCTCTGTGCCGCGCTCTTGCGGTACTTCACGGCGAGGAATGCGCCGATCAGGGCGGCCCAGAGGGCCGCGACGATCCCGAGCCGGAGGTAGCGGAGATCGTCGCTGAGCACCAGTGCGAGGGTGGCTCCGATGGCGAGAACAAAGCCGACGACGAGCCACGGCCTGCCCAAGAGGCGGCCGCGCGAGTCGTCACCCACGCCGGTCATGACTGACACCGTACCTGCTCGTAATCCGAACGAGACCTACTCGGTCCAGCGAGCGGTGGGATTCCAGCGCTAACCGGTCGTCCCGCGGGTGCGCTCACGATCGTGGTCCTGCGGGGTCCGGCAGCAGTGTTCGAGCCACAAAGCCGCTGCTACCAGGGCCGCGGAGGACACCGCGCCGACCGCCGCGGCCCGCGTGTCGAAAACCGCGGCGACGAGTTCGTCACGTCGGGGAAAAAGATAGGCGAGCGCCGCCAGCCAGGCGCCCGCCATGAACGCGCCGGCGAGTGACGAAGCCTTGGCGAGGGCCACCGATCGGGCTACCCCGATCGCGCCGACGACCCGGCCGTTCTTGATGCGCGACCGGATCGAGAAGGCCAGCACGACCTCGATCACGGCGAGCACGGCGAAGGTGACGCCGGCGAGGAGCGGCAGCTGCGGCAGCGAGCCGTAGGCCGTCTGGAAGAGCAGGTAGCCGAGGCCCAGGCCGAGCAGCCCGGCGACCACCAGGTCGCGGGGCCGGGTGAAGTGCATGCCTCAACCGTACCGTGGAAGAGTTGACTCTCCACCGACTGGAGAGTTCATCATGCGTTTCGTGGGCACCACCGCAACCTTCACCATCGGCGAGCTGTCCCGGCGGACGGGCCTGCCGGTCAAGACGATCCGCTTCTATTCGGACGAGGGCCTCCTGCCGCCGACCGACCGGACGGACGCCGGCTACCGCCTCTACGACGCGGCCGCGATGGCCCGCCTGGAGCTGGTCCGCACGCTGCGGGAGCTGGGTCTCGGCCTCGCCGACGTCTCCGCAGCGCTGACGCAGTCGACGACGGTCGGAGAGCTGGCGGTCCGGCACGTGGAGGCGCTCGACGAGCAGATCCGGCGGCTGCGGCTGCGCCGGGCGGTGCTGCGCGCGGTGGCCAAGCGCAATTCCGAACTGGAGGAAGTGAACCTGATGAACCGACTAGCGTCGATGTCCGACGAGGAGCGCAAGCGGCTGGTCGACGAGTTCTGGGACGAAATGGTCGCCGGGCTCGACATCGACCAGGAGTTCTACCGCCGGATGCGCTCGGGCAAGCCGGAGCTGCCCGACGACCCGACCCCGGAGCAGCTCGAGGCCTGGATCGAGTTCGCCGAACTGGTCCAGGACCGGGAGTTCCGGGCGCTGATCCGCCAGATGAGCGAAACCCAGGCCAAGCAGATCGAGGACGGCGAGTTCGAGCAGCCGCCGGAAGGCTGGCAGCAGTACTGGCAGGATTGGTCGGCTCGCGCGGAAGCGGCCGTGGCGGCGGGCGAATCCCCCACGTCGGAGACGGGGCAAACGCTTGCGGCCGACCTGGCGGCGGCGTCCGCCCGCGAGAACCAGGACCCGACCGCACCGGAGTTCCGGGCCGAGCTGGCGGACCGGTTCGCGATGAGCGGAGATCCCCGGGCCGAGCGCTACTGGCAACTGCTGGCCACGATCAACGGCTGGCCCCCGATCCCGACGGCCCAGCCGGCGGTCCGTTTCATGATCGAAGCTCTGCGCGGCTGAGCGCACGGGAACGACAGCTCGGCGACGGACCGGCGGTGACCGGTAACGGCCACCACCGGTTCACCGATGAGTAACCTTTCCGACCACCGAAAGCCCGGCTCGGCTTGACTTGGCGCGGGCTCCGGCTTGGCCCGGCTTGGCGCGGGCTCCGGGTCGGCGCGGGCTTCGGGCTTCGGCTCAGGCGCCGACGGCCGGAACGGCACACGGACACCCAAACCGGCACCCAGCCCAGACCTCCCCCGCCACCCCGATCCGAAGCCCGAACACGGACGGTGGTGCCGGGTCAAGGCACGCTTTCCCGCCTTGACGCGGTACCACCGGCCGTAGTGACAATCACGGCTTCGGGGTGGCGGGCCGCGCACCGGACGACACGACCTCGCACCCAAGCCAGGTACGCCTCCGGGCAAAGCCCCCACCCAGCACCGGCCGACTTCACCGAAGCCCCCGCCGGGGGTCCCCCCGGTTTCAACGCTACCCGCGAGTACCGACAATCCCAGGCAATCGAACCCACGTTGTCCACAGGCCCTCGAAGTTGTCCACAGGGGACCTCAACGCAGCGCGAGATCCGTCCGACGGACCGTGGCCACCTCGTCCGCCGGCCGAGCGGCGAGCAACGCTGCGATCGGGCCGTGGCCCGGCAGGACTGCGTCCGGCTCGATCTCCACCCATGGCACCAGCACGCTCGCGCGGTCCGGGGTTCCTGGGTGCGGCAACAGCAGCTCCGGGTCCTCGGACGTCACGCCGTCCACCGTGACCACGTCGACGTCCAGGGTTCGGGGGCCCCAGCGCAGCTCGCGGACGCGGCCCGCCGCCTGCTCGGCCTGCTGGCCCGCTCGGAGCCAGGCCCAGTGGTCGCGGGCCGGGTCGTCGACCACGCAGACCGCGTTGAGGAAGTCCGGCTGGTCCTCGACTCCCCACGCCTTCGTCTCGTACACGCTCGACACCGCGACCAGCGCCGGGCGGACGGCGTCGAGCGCCAGGGTCAGGAAGCCCAGGCGGTCGCCCAGGTTGGAGCCGAGGGACAGGACCGCGCGGCTCACCGGTCGCGCCGGACCGTTACGGCCACGTCGTCGAACGTCAGGGGGATCGGGGCCGATGGCTTGTGGACCGTCACCTCGACCGCGCCCAGGCGCTCGTCGCGCAGCACCTCGTCGGCGATCTTGCCCGCGACGCTCTCGATCAGGTCGTACGGCTCGCCCGCGACGATGCCCGCCGCCAGCTCGGCCAGCTCGCCGTAGTGGAGGGTCTTCGTCAGGTCGTCCGACGCCGCGGCCGGCCCGAGGTCCAGCCACACCGTGATGTCGACGACGAACTCCTGGCCGTCCCGCTTCTCGTGCTCGAACACGCCGTGGCGCCCGAACACGCGCAAGCCGGTCAGCGTGATCCGGTCAGCCATCCGTCCTCCAAGCAGCGGCCACCGCGACCGCGTCCAGCGAAGCCCCGACCTCGTGCACCCGCACGCCCCACGCACCGGCCGCCGCGGCGAGCGCGGAGATCGCCGCGGTGGCATCCTCCCGGCCGTCCGGTGGACGCGGTGTTCCGTCCTTTTCGGACAGCAGGCGGCCGAGGAACCTCTTGCGCGAGGCGCCCACGAGCACCGGGAAACCAAGCGCTAGCAAAGAATCTAGCCCACGCAGCAACGCCCAGTCGTGCTCGGCGTTCTTCGCGAAACCCAGCCCAGGATCCAGCACGATCGCGCTCTCGGCCACGCCGGCCGCGAGCGCCGCGTCCACTCTGGACAGCAATTCGGCGCGCACGTCGGCCACGACGTCCTCGTACTCGGCGAGCGCCTGCATGTCCTTGCTGTGCCCACGCCAGTGCATCAGCACCCACGGCACCCCGGCGTCAGCCGCGACGCGCGCCATGTCCGGATCCGCCAGCCCGCCCGAGACGTCGTTGACGACATGCGCGCCGGCTTCGAGCGCCGCGGCGGCCACGGCGGCCCGCGTGGTGTCGACCGACAACGCCACCCCTTCCGCGGCGAGCGTCTTGATCACCGGCAGGACGCGCTGCAGCTCGGTGGCGGCGTCCACCCGGGACGCTCCCGGCCGCGTCGACTCGCCCCCGACGTCGATCAGGTCGGCCCCGCGCGCCCACATCTCGCGGGCGTGCTCCAGCGCCTGGTCGAGCCCGAGGTAACGGCCACCGTCCGAAAAGGAATCAGGCGTCACGTTCAGCACGCCCATCACCACGCACCGGCCGGGCGTGGGAAGTCCCACGCTCACCGGCGCGCCTTGATGAGGTCCAGCGCCTCCGCCCGCGACGACGGTGACGTCTTCAGCTGCCCGCGCACGGCGGAGGTGGTGGTGCGGGCGCCGGGCTTCCGGATGCCGCGCATGGCCATGCAGAGGTGCTCGGCCTCGATGACGACGATCACGCCACGGGGCTCGAGCTTGCGGACGAGGGCGTCGGCGACCTGGGACGTCAGACGCTCCTGGACCTGGGGGCGCTTGGCGTAGAGGTCGACGAGCCGGGCCAGCTTGGACAGCCCGGTGACCTTCCCGGCGGCGTTCGGGATGTACCCGACGTGCGCGACGCCGTGGAAGGGCACCAGGTGGTGTTCGCACTGGCTGAACATCGGGATGTCCGTGACCAGCACCAGCTCTTCGTGGGACTCGTCGAACGTCTTGTCCAGGACCGAGTCCGGCTCGGTGTAGAGGCCCGCGAACATCTCGCGGTACGCGCGGGCGACCCGGGCGGGGGTGTCCTTCAGACCGTCCCGCTCCGGGTCTTCACCGCAGGCCAGCAAGAGCTCCCGGATCGCCTTCTCCGCCCGGTCGTGGTCGAAGACCGGGCGGTCGGCGTCACTGGGGCTTTTCGGGTCCATCCACGTCACGTCGCTCCCCCTCGCTCTGCTGGTTGCCGGCTTGGTCGGCGAACCAGCCGTGCTCACGAGGGCGTTCTTCACCACCGGGCCGCCACGACTGGCCCGGCTGGCCGCCCGGCGAGGTCGCCGGGGTCCAGCCCGGAGGGGCACCGTAGTTGGGCGGGCCGCTCTGGCCGGACGGCTGGCCGCCGCCGTAGGTCTGCGGCCAGTGCGCCGTACCGCCTGCGCCACCGTTCGGGCTGCCGTAGGGACGGCCGCCGTTCGGGTAGGCGCCCGGCTGCGGCGGGGCGTACGGGTTGGCGTTCGGGTCGACCGGCGACGGCGACGGGTACGGCGGACCGCCCGGCAGCTCGCCCGCGCCCGGCGCGGTGCCGACCGGGGTCGGCTCCGGCTTCAGGACCGGCTTCTCCTTCTCCGGCGGCGGCCACGGCTCGCCGCGCTCCATCGCCAGCTCGCCCGGGGTCTTGATCGGCGGCTTGTCCGACGGCGTCCGCTCACCGAATTCGTTGAACACGGTGATGTGCGGACGCTTCTCGACCGTCGCGAAGATCCGCTCCAGGTCCTTGCGGGTCAGCGTCTCCTTCTCCAGGAGCTCGATGACCAGCTCGTCGAGCACGTCGCGGTAGGTGTTGAGCACGTGCCACGCCTCGGTGTGCGCCGTCTCGATGAGCTTGCGCACCTCCTCGTCGATCTCGTGCGCCACCTCGAGCGAGTAGTCCGCCTGGCGGCCGGCCGAGCGGCCGAGGAACGGGTCGCCCTGCTCCTGGCCGTACTTGACCGCGCCGAGCCGGGCGCTCATGCCGTACTCGGTGACCATCGCGCGGGCGATCTTCGTCGCCTGCTCGATGTCGGACGACGCGCCGGTGGTGGGCTCGTGGAAGACGAGCTCCTCGGCCGTGCGGCCACCCATCGCGAAGACCAGCCGCCCGATCATCTCGGAGCGGGTCATCAGGTCCTTGTCGTCCTCGGGGACGAGCAGTGCGTGCCCGCCCGTGCGGCCGCGCGGCAGGATGGTCAGCTTGTAGACCGGCTCGATGTCCGGCATCGCCCACGCGGCGAGCGCGTGCCCGCCCTCGTGGTAGGCCGTGATCTTCTTCTCCTTCTCGGAGATGATCCGGCTCTTGCGCGCCGGGCCGCCGACGACGCGGTCGACCGACTCCTCCAGCGCCGCGTCGGTGATCACGTGCCCGTTCTGGCGGGCGGTGAGCAGCGCGGCCTCGTTGAGGACGTTCGCCAGGTCGGCGCCGGACATGCCGACCGTGCGCTTGGCCAGGCTGGTCAGGTCGGTGCCCTGGGCGATCGGCTTGCCCTTGGCGTGCACCTCGAGGATCGCCTTGCGGCCGCGCAGGTCGGGCGCGGACACCGGGATCTGCCGGTCGAACCGGCCCGGGCGCAGCAGCGCCGGGTCGAGGATGTCCGGCCGGTTGGTGGCCGCGATCAGGATGATGCCGCCGCGGGCGTCGAAGCCGTCCATCTCGACGAGCAGCTGGTTCAGGGTCTGCTCGCGCTCGTCGTGCCCGCCGCCGAGGCCGGCGCCGCGCTGGCGGCCGACCGCGTCGATCTCGTCGACGAAGATGATGCAGGGCGCGTTCTGCTTGGCCTGTTCGAACAGGTCACGGACACGCGAGGCGCCGACACCGACGAACATCTCGACGAAGTCCGAGCCGGAGATCGTGTAGAACGGCACGCCCGCCTCGCCGGCCACGGCCCGCGCGAGCAGCGTCTTGCCGGTACCCGGCGGCCCGTAGAGCAGGACGCCCTTCGGGATCTTCGCGCCGAGCGCCTGGTAGCGCGCCGGGTTCTGCAGGAAGTCCTTGATCTCGTACAGCTCTTCGACGGCCTCGTCGGCGCCCGCGACGTCCCCGAAGGTCGTCTTGGGCATGTCCTTGTTCAGCTGCTTGGCCTTGGACTTGCCGAAGTTGAGGACGCGGTTGCCGCCGCCCTGGGCGTTGTTCATCATCCACATCAGCAGGCCCAGCACGAGGGCGAGCGGGATGGCGAAGATGAGGATCTGCGTCAGCACGCCCTGCTGGGTCACCTTGGTGGTGAACTTGATCGGCTGGCCGCCCGCCTTCGCCGCGATCAACGAGTCGTAGATCGGGCGGGTGGCGTCCGCCGGGTACTGCGAAATGATCTGGGTGACCTGCTGGCCGTCGACGTCGATGGGCTTGGCCAGCAGCAGCTTGAGCTGCTGTTCCTTGTCCTCGAGGCTGGCTTCCTTGACGTTGTTCGAGGTGATCTGGGAGTTCGCCACCGAGATGGGTGCCTGGGTGTACCCACGATCACTGTCGAAGATCGTGTTGTACGCGAACAACGCCAGCAACCCCGCGACGATCCACAGCAGTGGGTTCCTGAGCACGCTCTTCCGGTTCATACGACTCGGCCCTGGTGGCCTCGACCCTCCCTGGTTGGGCGGCTCCTGTGATACCCGCCATCACGATCTTGACAACCACTGGTGCCTGGACACCTGCTCATCAGGGTACCGTCCGCTGCCGCGTTCATCCCCTGTGAGCCTCTCGCAGGTCAACGGGCGATACCGCGCCAGGGTTCCCGGACGGCACCCGCACCCGTTCACGCTATCGCGTGCCGTCGGACACACTGTTCACCATCTCGCCCAGCCGGGTGCGCAACGTGGCCGGGTCCGCGGGCGCCACGGTGACCCACTCGCGACCGTCCGTACCTGCGCGGGAGAGGCTCAGGTACCGGCCGGTCGCGGTGTCGAACCAGGCCAGCACGCGGGACCGCTGCTTGGCTCCGACCTGCGAACGGCTGTTCGCTGCCAGCTGACCGCCGCGCTGCCGGGGCTGCCCGGCGAGGCGGCCGTAGGCCTCGCGCGGGTCGGCCGTGACGCGTTCGCTCAGCGGGGTCCGGCGCGCCTTGCCGCGCTCCTCACCCGACGACGGCAGCGACGCCGGCACCCGGATCGGCGCGGTGCGCAGAGCATCGTCCAGCGGGAGTGTGACCGACGCCTCGCTGCCGCGCGGCCCGGCGGGCAGGATCCCGACGACGGCGGAGACCAGGCCGTCCGGTGGGACGTCCCGCAGCCAGATGCCGTCCGCGTCCTGGACCGCGAGCACGCCCTTGGTCTCGTCGGCCGCCGCGAGGACGCCGACCGTCGGGGCTTCGAACTGCGGGATGTGCAGCGCGTCGATGGTCAGCGGGGCGAAGGCCAGCAGGTGCAGGGCGTCCTCGATCGGCGGGGCGAGCCGGCCGCGTGGTTCGCGGATGCCGCGCGCCTTCAGCTCGACGTCGATGCGGTGCCGCAGCGACACGCGCTCATCTTCGGTCGCGCCGTGCGACCGGATGATCAGCGGGTACGGCAGCTCGCCGACCTGCGCCGACTCCCACAGGAAGTCGAACGCCAGCGGCGAGAAGAACTCTTGCATCATCACTCTCCCGGATCGGACTCTTGCTCAGCGTAGCCCGCACCCCCGACAAAACCGGATCGTTCCGGGGCAGGCTGGGCACGTCCGGAGACCGATCCTCCCAGAGGGAGCCGCCGGAGCGGGCGAGCGCCGGTGCGGGCGGTCTTCCGCGGCTGGTCGTGAGTGGTAAGGCGGGTTCTAACCCGCCTTACCACTCACGACCGGTGCGGCAGAGGTCAGACCGAGCTCGTCGTCGCGGCTCCGGCGAGCATCTCACCGAGGCGGTGGCGCAGGGTGGCGGCGTCGGCGGGGGCGATGGTGATCCAGTCCCGGCCGTCGCGGCCGCGGGTCGCCTGGGTGAAGTAGCGGCCGGTCTCGGTGTCGAACCAGCTCAGCACCGGCGTCCGGGTGCGCGCGCCCAGGCGGGTGCGGGCGTTGGCGCCGATCTGGCCGCCGCGCAGCCGCGGCTGGGCGTGCAGCCGGGCCAGGGCCTTGCGATCCTCGTCGGCCGACGCGCGCTCGTCGCCGTTGCCGCGTCGCTGCAGGAAGTCGCCGCCGGTCAGCTGCTCCATCGGCACCGTGAGCGACTTCTCACTGCCACGCGGGGCCCCCGGCAGCAGTGACACGATCGCGCTGGCGAGCCCATCGGCCGGGCACGGCTGCAGGTGCAGGCCGCGGGTGTCCTGGACGGCCAGCAGGCCCTGGCCGCCCAGCACGCCGGCGATCGCGAGCAGCGGTTCGGCGTCCGGGGCGATCAGCTGGACGGCGTCCAGGCTCAGTTCGGGCGCCGCCAGGACGCCGAAGTAGTCCTCGACGTGCGGCTCGGGCCGGCCGCGGCCGTCGGCGAGACCGCGCGCGGCGAGCCCCTCCAGCGTGCGGCGGCGCAGCAGCGATCGCTCGTCGACGGTCGCGCCGTGCGAACGGATGCGCAGCGGGTACGGCAGCTCGCCCAGCCCGGCCGACTCCCACAGGAAGTCCACCTCGACCGGGGTGAGCAGCTCGGCGTTCGGCATCGGGCCACCCCCCAGGAGAAACCGGGCCGGGCACACCGTCGGCGTGCCCGGCCCGGAAGGATCAGCGGTCTTCGTCGTCCCCGGACCAGCCGATGACCGGCGGCGGGGTCGCCTGGTTCGCGCCGAAGGCCTCGTCCGGGTCCGCCTCGATGAGGAAGGACGCGTGCGTGTGCTCCTCGTCCTGCTCGCCCTGGGCGCCCTGCGGGGCCATGCCGCCCATGCCCGGGTTCATCGGCGGCGGCGTCTGCCCGCCGATGGTGCCCGCGGACGAGACGAGACCCTGCTGCGGCGCCTGGGCCGAAGCGGCGCTCTGGCCCTGGCCGTCGGCCGCCGCCAGGCTCGTGTCGTCCTTGGACTTCGCGCCGGACCTGCTGCCCGCACCCAGCGCCCGCGACGCGAGCGCGCCGAGACCGCCGGCCACCCCGCCGATGCCGAGGCCCAGGCCGACCTTGCCGAGCGGGTTGCTGCCACCCGGCTGCCCGCTGCCCGCGGGGACGTGGCCCGCGCCGGTGCCGGTGCCCGCACCGCTGACCGAACCGCCCGCACCGTCGCTGCCGAGGGTGGCCGCGTCCGCGCCGAAGCCCGCACCCGGGACGCCGCCGTGGACGCCGTTCGGGCCGACGACGCCGGCGTGCTGCGCACCGAACGCGGCGCCGTGGCCGCCGAAGCCCGCGCCGCCGGAGGCGAAGATCGCGTCACCCGCGCCGGGCAGGCTGCCGACCGGGCCCGTGCTGCCGACGCTGTTCACCGAGTTGAACGACAGGGAGTTGTGCGACGCCGTCGGCTGCATGCCGAGCGACTCCGGGCCGAAGCTGGGGGTCGAGTTGTCGACCTCCTTCATCGCCTGGGTGTAGGCGTTGAAGAACGCGACCTGCTGCGCCTTGACGTCGTTGGCCGCGTCCGCCTGCGCCTTCTGGTCGGCGATCAGCGCCGCCGGACCGCCGGCCAGCGCGGCCGCCATGGACTGCTTGGGGTCGTAGTCCTTCGGGGCGGGCATCTTCTTGACCTCGGCGGCCGCCGCGGCCTGCTTGGCGAGCCTGTCGGACATCGTGTGCGCGGCGTCGGAAGCCTGCGAACCGGAGTTCGCGATGGCCACCAGCGCGCCCTGCGCACCCGCGGCACCCCGGCCGACCCACGCGTTGCCCAGCTCGGAGATCGCGTTGTAGAGGTGGTCGGAGGCCTGCTTCAGCTCGGAGCCGTGGTGCGCCCAGACGTGCCCGGTCGCCTCGGCCGTGCCGGGGTCGTTGTTGTTGACCGCGCCGGCGTAGAGCTGCTGGCTCTCCTGCGCGTTCCAGTTCGGCGGGTTGGCGATCGCGCGGTCGCTGCCCATGTCGAAGCCGCCGGCGCTGCCGCGGGCGTTGTCGACGATGTTCTGCGACGCCGAGTTGTCGCCGAGCGGGACCAGCGAGCCCGGGTCGGTCGCCGCCGGCTGGTCGCTGTGGTTCGGAGCCATGACTACGAGTTCCCCTCTGGACTCAGGCGTTACGGAACGGGTCGGCCGCGGCCTGGTCGATCTCGTGGTACCGGGCCATCGCCGTGACGATGCCTTCTTCGGCGTCGGAGTACTGCTGGAGCAGGTTCTGCAGGGCGGCGGCGTACGAGTCGCCCCCGCCGTCCGCGCGCTGAACGAACTTCGCGGCCATCGCGTTGCCGACCGGGTTGTCGCCGAGCTTCGGCGGCTGCGCGAGCGTGCCCGCGCCGGCGAGCAAGGCCTCGACGGCGTCCTTGCCCGTGCGGATCTTGTTCAGCACGGCCTGCGCGGCGTCGGGGTCGATCCCGACCTGACCCGCCGCGGCCGCGGCCTTGAAGGCGTTCGCGTCGGCAGCGCTGCTGTTCCCCATCTGCACTCTCTCCCGTTCCCCCGACCCGGTCACCCGCGGGCACGATTGGTCTTCGCATAGGTTAACGCACGTGATCAGAGCCTATGACGCAAACTTCGTGCCCGGGGTTCCGCGGATCCGGTAATTGCGGTGAACGGTCGGTGAACCCCCGCCGGCGGGCTACGAGGTGTAGACCTTCGGGTCGAGGGTGCCGATGTAGGGCAGGTCCCGGTACCGCTCGGCGTAGTCGAGGCCGTAGCCGACGACGAACTCGTTGGGGATGTCGAAGCCGATGTACTTCACCGGCACGTCCACCTTCACCGCTTCCGGCTTGCGCAGCAGCGAAACGACCTCGAGCGACGCGGGGTTGCGGCTGGCGAGGTTCTTCAGCAGCCACGACAGCGTCAGGCCGGAGTCGACGATGTCCTCGACGATCAGGACGTCCCGGCCCGCGATGTCGCGGTCGAGGTCCTTGAGGATCCGGACGACGCCGGACGACGACGTCGCCGATCCGTACGAAGAGACGGCCATGAATTCCAGCTGCGTCGGCAGCGGCAGCGCGCGGGCGAAGTCGGTCATGAACATGACCGCGCCCTTCAGGACGCCCACCAGCAGGAGTTCCCCCTGCCCGTTGGCCGGATAGTCGGCAGCGATCTGCTCCGACAGCTCCGCGATCTTGTCCTTGATCTGCTGCTCGGTGACGAGCACGGAGGCGATTTCGCCCTCGTACACGGGTCATTCTCCTCGTGTGGTGGGTTGGGAGGTGAGGCAGAGCCTGCCACGGCACCGGCTCGCCTCCAAGTTGCCGGGCAACCACACGCCGCCCTGACCACGCCACCGGGCGACGAGGTCGTCGACCGCCCGGAGGTGCGCGTCGGTGAGCTCGCGCACACCCGATTGCAGCAACCACCTGCGAAGAACCCGCCGCCGCAGTGCCGCGGGCTCGGCCGCGAGGACGCCGACGTCCAGCCCTTCGACGCCGCCCGCGCGGGTGAAGATCATGTCCGCCATTGTGTCCAGCGCCTCATTGTCTTCACGCAGCTGCGCCGCCGTCCGGGCGAGCGCGGCGGCGACTCCGCCGTTGAGGACGTCCTCCAGCAACGGCAGGACTTCGGTGCGCAGCCGCACGCGCGTGAACCGCGGTTCGGCGTTGTGCGGGTCGTCCCACGGCTCGACGCCGAGTTCGGCGCACGCGGCCCGGGTGGTCGCGCGGCCGACGGCGAGCAGCGGGCGGCCCCACGGCGGGTCGTGCGGCCGCATCCCGGCGACGCTGCGCGGGCCGGAGCCGCGGCCGAGCCCGAGCAGGACCGTTTCGGCCTGGTCGTCGAGGGTGTGGCCGAGCAGGACGAGCCCGTGCCCGGCGAGGGTCCGGTAGCGGGCCTTGCGGGCGGCGGCTTCCGGGCCGCCCGGGCCGGTGACGTCGGCCCGGCGCACCTCGGCTTCGTCGGCACCCAGCGCCTTCGCCGCGGCGGCCGCGTCGGCCGCGACCTTGGCCGAGCCCTCCTGCAGCCCGTGGTCGACGACCAGCGCGCGGACGACGTGCCCGCGGTGGTGCCCGACGTGCGCGGTGGCCTCGGCCAGCGCGAGCGAGTCGGCGCCGCCGGAGACCGCGACGCACAGCTCGGGGGGTGCTTCGACGGTCTCCAGGAAGGCGCGGACGGCCCGCCGGACGGCCGCGACCGCCGGCCCGGTCATCCGTGCAGGCGCCGGACCCACGCCGCCGGGTCGGAGATCTCGGCGCGCGACGGCAGGGTGTTCGGCGACCGCCAGACGGCGTTGAAGCCGTCCATGCCGACGGCGTCCACGACGTGCTTCGTGAACTTCGCGCCTTCTTCGTACTGACGGATCTTCGCGTCGACGCCGAGCAGCGCGCGCAGCAGCCGGTCGAAGACGCCGCCGCCCTTGCGCCGGGCGGTGAACCGCGCGCGGATCTTGTCGACGCTCGGCACGACCTGCGGGCCGACGGCGTCCATCACGTAGTCGGCGTGCCCCTCCAGCAGCGTCGAGAGCGCGAGCAGCCGGTCGAACACCGCGCGTTCCTTCGGCGACTGGAGCAGCTCGGCCAGGTTCAGCTTCGGGCCCTGCTTGATCGCCTCCGGCAGCCGGCCGACCAGGTCGGACAGGCTGTCCGTGCCGCCGCCGGCCAGGCCCGAGACGAGCCGCTCGACCTCGTCGGCGAAGTAGTCGCGCAGCCACTTGACCGCGGTGAACTGGAGCCGGTGGGTGCACTCGTGCAGGCAGACCCAGAGCCGGAAGTCGTGGCCCGGCACGTCCATCGCCTGCTCGGCGGCGACGACGTTCGGCGCGACGAGCAGCAGCGTGCCCGCGCGCTCCGGGCCGCCGAAGGGGTCGTACTGGCCGAGCACGCGGCTGGCGAGGAAGGCGAGCACCAGCCCGGTCTGGACGCCGGCGCCGCCGGCCAGGATCGGCCCCAGCGGCCCGCCCTGCTGCGGCAGCGCGCGCCCGGTCAGCGCGTCCAGCCCGGCCGCGGCCGATCTCACCCAGCCCGGGCGGTCGACCACCTCGCCGGGCAGCAGCGGCAGGTCGAGCCCCAGGTTCGTCAGCTGCCGCACGTGCCCCTCGGCCTCGGCGGTCAGCTCGCGCAGGTCGGTGACGGCCTCCTCGGCCCGTTCCCGCGGCACCTGCGGGCCGCCGCGCACCAGCAGGGCGCCGGTCTGCGCGGCGATCGCCCAGTCGACCATGGGCCGGGTCTGCGTTTCCTGACTCACCCTTCCGACGCTACCTGCCCGGTGCGGGGTTTCCGGCCACGATCTTCGTACGGTTCGGCGTCCGCTAGGCGCAGCCGCACTTGCGGAGGCTCGTCGCGAGGGCGTCGATCGCGTCGCGGCCCGGCTCGGTGTCGGAACCGTTGGACATGAACGCGAACACCAGCACCCGGCCGTCCTGGTCGAGGACCAGCCCGGCGAGGGTGTTCACCGCGGTCAGCGTGCCGGTCTTGGCCCGCACCCAGCCGCGGCCGGCCTGCGACGCGGCCGTGTCGAACCGCTTGTCGGCCAGGGTGCCCGAGCCGCCCGCGACCGGGAGGCCCGCCAGCACCGGGCGCAGCTTGGCGGTGTTCGGGTCCTTGCCCTCCTGCGCCGCGGCGGCCGCCAGGAGCTGGGTGAGCAGCCGCGCCGGGATGCGGTTCAGCGACGAGATGCCGCTGCCGTCGGACAGCGCGACACCCGAGACGTCGAAGCCGTGCTCCTTCAGCACCTTGATGGTCGCCCGGGCGCCACCGGCGTAGCTGGCCTCCTCGCCGTTGGCGAGCGCGACCTGCCGGGCGACCGCCTCGGCGAGGACGTCGTCGGACAGCTCCATCAGGTCGGACACCAGCTCGGTCAGCGGGGCCGACTTCACCTCGGCGACCACCTTCGCGTCCTTGGGCGCGGTCGCCTGGCCACCCGCCGAGGCCCCGAGCTTCGAGGCGATCGACTGGGCGAGCGCGCTGCCCGCGTTCGCCGTGCGCTGCGAGTTGTTGTCCTTGGGGTTGATGCGGCCGCCGTCGGCCATCACGGGCGCCATCTGCGTCGCGTACGTCGATGGCGCGTCGCCCGCCTCCCAGCCCGGCGCGGTCGTCGCGCCCTTGAACAGCGTCAGGTCGACCTGCACCTTCTTGACGCCCGGCACCGCCTTCTTGACCTGCGCGACGAGGTCGTCGACGTGCGCGGCCCCCGGGTACAGCGGGGAGTCGGTGCCCAGCGGCAGGTTGGTGAGGGTCGTGTCGCCGCCGCCGACCAGGATCACCGTGCCCGGGTCCGCGCCCTGCACGATCTTGGTCGGCAGGCGCAGGTTGTGGTCCAGGGAAAGCAGCGCGGCCGCGGACGTGAGCACCTTCGTCGTCGACGCGGGCGTTACCGGCGTCGAGGAGTTGCGGTCCCACAGGACGGTGCCGGTCACCGGGTCGATCACGCTGCCGGTGAGCTGGCCGAGCGCGCCGTTGCCGGCCGCCGAAGCGAGCGCGGCCTTGACGCCGTTCGCGGTCGGCGCCGTCCCGGAGGTGGCCGGCCCCTGCAGTTGCCGGGTGGCCGCCGGCGACGACGGCGGGTCGCCCTTGGGCGCGTTCGGCGCCCACGGCAGGGCCAGCCGATTCGCCACCTTCGGCGTCGCCGCGGCGACCCCGGCGCCGGCCAGCACCAGGAGGACGACCACGACGAGGGCGATCAGCTTGCCCTTGCGCCGCTTCTTCGGCGGCTCTTCGGCGGCGGGCGGCTCGGCCGGCGTCGGCGGCTGGTCGTTCCGGGGCGGTTCGCCGCGCTGCTGGGGCTGCTGCTGGAAGACGCCGGGGAACGAGGTCGGGCGTTCGATCCCGACGGTCGCCTCGGCGTCGAACCGCTGGCCGTCCGGCTCGATCCGCTGCGGCCGGGCCAGCGAGCCGGCGGACGCCGACGGCACCACCCCGCGCGGCGGCTCCGGCGGCAGCGCGGCCCGGCGGTCACCCGGCTCGGCCGGCCGGTCGCCGGTGCGGTCCTCCCGCAGCTCGATGCGCTGGCTCCACGGCTGCGGGGCTTCGGGCTCCTCGCGACGCTGTGCGGCCGCGCGGCTCAGCTGCTCTTCACGGCGCTGCTGCTCCTCGCGCCAGTGCTGCAGCTCTTCCCGCCACTGCTGCTGCGGCGGCTCCTCCGGCTTCGGTTCCTCCCGGGGCGGCACGTGACGCTCGACCGGCACCACCGGCACCGGCCCGGACGGCTTCACCTCGATGTACTGCGTGCTCTCCCCGGCCGGCTTCGGCTCGGGCGGCTCGACGTACTGCGTGCTCTCGCCGGAGGCCTCGGGCTCGAGTTCCGACTGCTCGACCCGGATGTACTGGGTGCTCTCTTCGGCGGGCTTCGCGGGCGCCGGCTGCGGGTCGGCCGGGGGCTGCGGCTTCTTCGGCTCGCGGCTGCCGAGGCGGTCGGCGAGGTCCTGCTTGGCCGGCGGCGGCGGGGCCGGCGGCTCCTCGGCCGGGGCGTTGAGGCCGGGGATCGGCTCGGGCGGGACGTTCGGCGCGAACCACGAGCCCTTGGGGGCTTCACTGCCTGTGACCTTGGGCACGCCGGGGCGGCCCGCGGCGGCCTCCGGCGGGTCCGGCAGCGCCATCGGAGTGGTCTCCCGCGCGCCGGACGACGAGCGGTCTTCGTCCGACGAAGGCCACATCGGCTGGTCGTTTTCCGGCACCCACCACTCCTTCTCACCTGCCCCGGGAGGGGCCAAGCTCACATGCCGTGTGGCCGACATCGATGCGGCCCCCCGGCAGGGCGTAGTCCACACTAGGAGACGTCAAGAGAGTCATGAAGGTTGCCGCCCGCGATGCGGGTATGCCCGGATCTACAAGAAGCAGCGAGGACGGCGTGGAGTTCGACGTCACGATCGAAATCCCCAAAGGGGAGCGCAACAAGTACGAGGTCGACCACAAGACCGGCCGCATCAAGCTGGACCGGACCCTGTTCACGGCCACGCAGTACCCGGCCGACTACGGGTTCATCGACGACACCCTCGGCCAGGACGGCGACCCGCTCGACGTGCTCGTCCTCGTCCAGGAGCCGACGTTCCCGGGCTGCCTGATCCGCTGCCGCGCGATCGGCATGTTCCGGATGACCGACGAGAAGGGCCCGGACGACAAGGTCCTCGCGGTCCCGACGAACGACCCGCGCCTGGAGCACCTGCGGGACATCCACCACCTGAACGAGTTCCACAAGCTGGAGATCCAGCACTTCTTCGAGGTCTACAAGGACCTCGAGCCCGGCAAGAGCGTCGAAGGCTCGACCTGGGTCGGCCGCGCCGAGGCCGAGAACGAGATCGCCCGCTCGTACGAGCGTGAGACCGACCGCCTGGCCAAGGAAGAAGCCAACGGGACCGGTCACTGAATCCACGAGAAAGGCCCCCTCGGGATCTCCCGAGGGGGCCTTTTTTCACGCGGTCAGTGCGCCAGGGCCAGTGCGGGAGCCTCTTCGGCCTCCGCGCGCTGCTCCATCGCCGACTTGTCCGACAGCGGCTTCTCCTTGAGGAACCACACGAGCGCGAAGCCGACGGTCAGCACGATCCCGCCGACCAGGAACACCGTGCTCATCGACTCGGCGAAGCCCTGCAGGATCGGCCGGGCCAGCGTCGGGTCCAGCGTCGACAGGAACGACGTGTCGTTGACGTCCAGGCCGCTCTGCATCTGCTTCGCGAACTCCGGGTGCTGAGCCAGCGCCGCCGTGTAGGCCGGTGTGGTCATCGCCGAGCGGATGGCGCTCGCGATCCGGTCGCCCACCGTGCCGAACAGGATCGACAGGAACACCGCGGTGCCCGCCGTGCCGCCGATCTGCCGGAAGAACGTCGCCGCCGAGGTGGCGACGCCGATGTCCTGCGGGCGGACGTCGTTGGTCGCGGCCAGCACCAGCGTCTGCATCGAGGCGCCGAGGCCGAGGCCAATCACGAAGGCGATCACCATGACCAGGGCCAGCGAGCTGTCGACGGTGATCGTGGACAGCGCGAACAGCGCCGCCGCCATCAGGCCGATCCCGGCCACCGCGAACATCTTGTACCGGCCGGTGGCCGCGATGATCCGGCCGCTGGTCAGGCTGGCGACCATGATGCCGAGCGTCAGCGGGAGCATCTGCAGGCCGGCCTGGGTCGGCGTCGCGCCCTTGACGATCTGCAGGTACAGCGGCAGCGACATCATCGCGCCGAACATCCCGGCACCCTGCACGACGGTGACGATCGTCGACATCCGGAACACCGGCCGCTTGAACAGGCGCAGCGGCAGCAGGGCGGCGTCGCCCATCCGGCGTTCGATCCAGACGAAGGCGGTGACGCCCAGCGCGCCGACGACGTACATCGCGATCGAAGCGGCGGAGCCCCAGCCCCACTCGCGGCCCTGCTCGGCGACGATCAGCAGCGGCACCAGGCCGGTGGCCAGCGCGACGGCACCCCAGTAGTCGACCTTCTGGTCCACGCGGGTGTGCGGCAGGTTCAGCACCTTCGTGACGACGACCAGCGCGGCGAGCGCGATCGGGACGTTGACCAGGAAGACCCAGCGCCAGCCGGTGATGCCGGCGAAGGTGTCGATGCCGGCGAAGAACCCGCCGACGACCGGCCCGGCCACGCTCGAGATGCCGAAGACGGCCATGAAGTAGCCCTGGTACTTGCTGCGTTCCCGCGGCGCGGTGATGTCGGTGATGATCGCCAGCGCGAGCGACATCAGGCCACCGGCGCCGAGCCCCTGGAAGGCGCGGAAGGCGGCGAGTTCGTACATCGACGTCGCCATGCCGCTGGCCAGCGAACCGACCAGGAACAGCGAGATCGCCGTGAGGTACATGGGCTTGCGGCCGTAGAGGTCGGACAGCTTGCCGTACAGCGGCGTCGAAAGCGTGGCGGTGATCAGGTAGGCGGTGGTGGCCCAGGCCTGCAGGGACAGGCCGTGGAGCTCGTCGGCGATGGTGCGCATCGAGCTCGACACGATGGTCTGGTCGAGCGCGGCGAGGAACATGCCGAGCATCAGCCCGGACAGCACGGTGAGGATCTGGCGGTGGGTCAGTTTGCCGTTCGTAGCGGCTGCTCCTTCCGCCGTGGTGGTGTCGCTCATGGGGTCTCCCTCGAAGTCCGCGTAGTTGCTTGTACCTCTCAACTACTTGTCTGAGCCAAGTATTCCCCGGGAAGCTTGTACCGTGCAATCAAATATTCTGTGACCCCGGTCTCGCGCCTCGCTTGACGGCCTTCGCGACCACGGTCACCTCGGCGGACGGCACATCGAGCCGCGTCACGAAGGCGTAGAGGTCACCGAGGTCGCGGCACCAGACGGCGGCCATCAGGTTCGTCACGCCGGTCGTGGCCAGGGTGCCGTGGACCATCGGGTGATCCGCCAGCGTCCGCCCGACCTCGTCGAGCCGTCCCGGCGGCACGGTCATCCAGACATTCGCGTCGATCTCGAGGCCCAGCGCGCGGACGTCGACGTTGGCGTAGGTCCGGATCCGCCCGGCCGCGGCCAGCCGGTCGAGCCGGCGGCGGACGGTCGACTCCGGGGTTTCGGGCGCCAGCTCTCCGGGACCGAGCCGGGCGTCGACGGCGAGGCGGGCGAGCAGCCGCCGGTCGAGTTCGTCGAGCGTGACGTCCACGCCGGGTGGCGGCGGGCTCAGGGCCGCGGCTTCGGCATCGGTGAGCAAACCGGTGCGCCACTGCGCCGCGTCGGAAAAGACGTGCAGGATCGAGTGCGCGCGCAGCTCGGTGACCGCGGACGTGGCGGGCAGCGCGTCGTGCACCAGCCGTCCGTCGAGCCCGCCGAGCGCGACCGCGCTGATTTCCTCGCCGCCGGCCAGGATGTCGACGAACAGGACGTCCTCGCGCTTGGCCAGGGCGTCGGCGATCACCGGCGTCCGGCCGCGAAGCACCTTCACGCGCAGGAGCATCGCGCCCCGCAGGCCGTGCCGGGGATCGGGAACGCAGACGACACCGAGCCGCCCGTCGGCCCTCAGGCGCGCGATCACGCGGGTGACCGTCCGCGGCGAGAGGCCGAGGACTTCGGCGATCCGGCTGGGACCGGCCCGGCCGTCGACCTGGAGGGCCGAAACCACTCGCTGTTCGATTTCGGTCAGACGCTGCATTGTGCAGTCCGCTTCCGCTCACTCTGCCGGGCTGGAGTACTCGGTTTCGCCGATCAGCTTAATCCTGGGCGCATGCTGAAACCGGTGCTCGACATCGTGGAAACCCTGGCCGCCGGCGTCCGTGCCCCGGACCGGCCACCCGCCTCCCTCGGGGAGCTCGGCGAGATCTTCTCGGCCATCGACGACCCGCTGGCGGCGGACCTCCGGGCCGCGCTCACCGGCCTCCGGCCCGGAGCGAAGTGGGCGGGCGAGTTCGACGAGCTCCCCGACGGCGAGGTCTGGGTGGTCGACGCCCTCGACGGCGCCGTCCAGCTCCTCCAGGGCCTCCCGCAGTACTGCCTCACCGTGACGCTCGTCCGCGACGGCGAGCCGGAGCTCGCGGTGCTGCACTCGCCGTGGTTGAAAGAGACCTACGCGGCGCAGCGGGGCGAAGGCGCCGAGAGGAACGGAACACCGATCGAGCCGTCACGGAAGAAGAGCCTCGAAGCAGCCGTCGCCGCGACCAGCCAGCCGCCGTTCATCGCGAAGCAGCCCGGTGTGGCCGAAGCAGCAGGCGCCTCGCTGACCGCAGTACTGCCGAAAGTCGCCGCGGTGCGGAACCTCGGGCCGACGTCCTGGCAGGTCGCCGACGTCGCCGCCGGCCGGCTGGACTTCTTCTGGCAGTACGGCACCGACGCCACCAACCTGGCCGGCGCCGCACTGGTCGCGCGTGCGGCCGGCGCGGTCGTCACCACCGCCGGCGGCGCCCCGTGGACGCCGTCGGACAGCAGCTTCGTCGCGGCCGCGCCGGCCCTGCACGCGCTGGTGCTGGACGCGCTGGCTCAGGCGGAGTAGCCCGGGATGGGGAACGGCGCCAGGAACTCGCGGATTTCCGCGGCGATCGTGTCCAGCGCGGCCTCCTCGGCCGCGGCGGCCGCGGTCACCGTGCGGTCGATCCACTCCGCCACCTGCACCTGGTCCTCCGGCTGGAGGCCGCGGGTGGTGATCGCGGACGTGCCGAGCCGGATGCCGGACGGGTCGAACGGCTTGCGCGGGTCGAACGGGACCGTGTTGTAGTTCAGCTCGATGCCCGCGCGGTCGAGGGCCTGCGCGGCCGGCTTGCCCGCGACCGCCTTGTTCGTCAGGTCGATCAGCAGCAGGTGGTTGTCCGTGCCGCCGGAGACCAGGTCGTACCCCTTCGCCAGCAGCGCGTCGGCCAGCGCCTTCGCGTTGGCGACGATCGTGTGCGCGTACTCGCTGAACGACGGCTGCTGCGCTTCCCCGAGCGCGACCGCGATCGCGGCGGTCGTGTGGTTGTGCGGGCCGCCCTGAAGACCCGGGAAGACCGCCTTGTCGACGGCCTTCGCGTGGTCGGCGTCGGACAGGATCATCGCGCCGCGCGGGCCGCGCAGGGTCTTGTGCGTGGTCGTCGTGATCACCTGCGCGTGCCCGACCGGCGACGGGTGCGCCCCGCCCGCGACCAGGCCGGCGATGTGCGCGATGTCGGCGACGAGCACCGCGTCGACCTCGCGGGCGATCTCGGCGAACGCCGGGAAGTCGATCGTGCGCGGGATCGCCGTGCCGCCGGCGAAGATGAGCTTCGGCCGGTGCTGGCGCGCGAGGTCGCGGACCTGGTCGAGGTCGACGCGGCCGGTCTCCTTCGCGACGCCGTAGCGCACCGGCGTGAACCACTTGCCGGTCGCCGATACGCTCCAGCCGTGCGTGAGGTGGCCGCCGTCCGGCAGCGCCATGCCGAGCACGGTGTCGCCCGGCTGCGCGAACGCCAGGTACACGGCCAGGTTCGCCGGCGACCCGGAGTACGGCTGGACGTTGGCGTGCTCGGCGCCGAAGACGGCCTTCGCCCGCTCGATCGCCAGCTGCTCGACCTGGTCGATGAACTGCTGGCCCTCGTAGTAGCGCTTGCCCGCGTAGCCCTCGGAGTACTTGTTCGTGAGCACGCTCCCGGTCGCCTCGAGCACGGCCTGCGAGACGTAGTTCTCCGACGCGATCAGGCGGATCTTGTCGTGCTGGCGCTTCGCTTCGTCCTCGACGAGCCCGGCGATGGCGGGGTCGGCGGCGGCGAGTGCGTTCAGTTTCGGCTGGTGTGTCATGGCGTACTCCGGCTCTGGAGTGGCCTTCACCCAGGCGCGCGGTGCCGGCCTCGTCGTCGCTTCCCGGTGGTGCTCCACCTCGATGGCGCCAGTCGCTGCTGCGGGAAACAGCCTAGTCCACGCCGCCGCGGGCCCGGCGGTGTTCGGCGCACCACTTGCGGGTGCACCCGGAGGTGCGGTCGCAGAACGGCCGCGCGCAGGTCGCGCAGCGCTTCACCCGCCGCCAGCCGCCGACGGTCACCAGTTCCGCGAGGCCCGCCGCGCCCGCGGCCAGCTCGCCGGTCTCCGCGAACGGCGTCACGTACACGATCCGCCACGCCACGCCGGTGTCGACGAGCCGCGGCCGCGCCCCGGCCTCCGCCAGCACGGCGTTGAGGCGGCGCGCGGCCGCGGGTTCGTCGGGCAGCTGCGCGGCGATGCCGCACAGCTGCGGATTTCCCTGGCGCAGCAACCGTTCCGCGACCCCGAGCTCGGGGTCGAGCGCGTGGAACGGCGGCACGACCGCGTGCTTGCGCACCTCAGTCGACGACCACGACGCCCATGGACCGGGCGGTGCCCGCGATCGTGCGCATCGCCGCCTCGACGTCGGAGGTGTTGAGGTCCGGCAGCTTGCGCTCGGCGATCTCGCGCAGCTGCTGCGTGGTCAGCTTCCCCGCGACCTCGTGCCCGGGCCGCGACGAACCCTTGTCCCCCAACGCCTTCTTGATGAGGAAGGACGTCGGGGGCGTCTTGAGCCGGAGCGCGAACGAGCGGTCCTCGAACACCGAGACGACCACCGGCACGATGTCGCCGCGCTGGCTCGCCGTGGCCGCGTCGTAGGCCTTCTTGAGCTCGACGAGGTTGATCCCGGTCTGCCCCAGCATCTTGCCGAGGTCGACGACCGGGGCGTTGCCCGCGGCGAGCTCGAGGGTGACCTGGTGGGTGAGTTTCTTCGGAGCCATGCCCCGAAGCTAGAGTCTCCAGTTACTGGAGGGTCAACTTCAATCCAGTGCCTCGACGCCGGCCTTGTGCCGCTTCGCCAGGTCCTGGTAGACGGCCGCGTTGTGCTCGACCCACAGCCGCGCGGAGTCGGTCAGCGGGACGAACTTCTTCGCCGGGCTGCCCATCGCGACCACCTCGGACGGCACCTCGGTGCCCGGCGTCACGGTGGCCCCGGCCGCGACCAGCGTCCGCTCGCCGATCTTGGCGTCGTCCAGCACGGTCGAGCCGTTCCCGATCAGCGCCTGCTCGCCGACCGTGCAGTCGTGCACCAGGCACTGGTGGCCGACGGTGACGTTCCGGCCGATCTCGCAGACCTTGCCGACGTTGACGTGCACGACCGAGTTGTCCTGGATGTTCGCGCCCTCCCGGACGACGATCTTGCCGAAGTCGGCGCGCAGCACGGCGCCGTACCAGACGGAGGCGTCCTTCTCGACGACGACGTCGCCGATGAGGGTGGCGGTGGGGGCGATCCAGGCGTCCGGGTGGACCTGCGGGCTGCGCCCTTCGAACGAGAACTGAGGCATGCCCGCACCCTAGACCGCGCAGGCCCCCTTCCCCGGTCCAGCGGGGAAGGGGGCCGTTCGCAGGCCGCGGCCGGGGCTGCTGGGGGTCAGCCGGTGATCGCGGCGTTGATCAGGATGTCCACGGCCTGGTCGTTGCGCGTGGTCTGCGGGCCGATCTGGGTGTCGCGCGGGTAGAAGCCCGGGCTGCTGCCCTTCGGGTACATCTCGAAGGTGAAGCTCCAGATCTTGTGCGTCGCCCACATCCAGTCGTTGACGCTGCCGTCGGTGATGTAGAGGTCGCTGGACTGCTCCGGCGTGTAGCCGTTGGTCGCGGCCATCTGCCGGCCGAGGGACTGGAACTTCTGCGCCTCGGCCGCGGTCAGGCCGGGCGCGGTGTCGGCGTAGGTGTAGCCGAACGGCCAGAGCACCAGCTCGGAGTAGGTGTGGAAGTCGATGTGCGTCTTGATCTGCTGGGTGCCGCCGACGACCCGCGAGTTCACCCAGTTCGAGACCGCGCGGGTCTCGGGCGCGGAGAACGCCGCCGTGCCGCGGTAGGTCTCGCTGGACGTCTGGCCCGACGAGCCGCCGCAGCAGCCCCACTTGTAGCCCCAATTGCGGTTGGTGTCGGTGCCGGGGCCCTGGCGGTTCTTGCGCCAGCTGCGGAACGTGCCGCCGGAGATGTCGTACTCGGAGCCGTCCGGGTTGACGCTCGGGACCACCCAGATCTCGGTGCTGTCGACCAGCCGCTTGATCGCGCTGTTGGTGGCGTACCCGCTGGTCAGCCGCTGGACGATGTGGAGGCACATCTCGGTGGTGAGGTGCTCGCGCGCGTGCTGGTTGCAGGTGAAGAGGACCTCGGGCTCGTTCTCGTCGGTGGCGGCGTTGTCGCTGATCTTGATGAGCGACAGGGCGCGGCCTTCGTACGAGTTGCCGGCGCTGCCGAGCTTGGTCAGCGACGGGTAGTTCGCGACGGCTTTCTGCAGCTCGGTCTGCGTTTCCGCGTAGGTGTGGTAGCCGGTGTAGCCGGCCGGGAAGTCCAGGACGGCCTCGGTCCCCTGCGGCCGGTTGACCTTGCCGAGCGCCTTGACGCCGAAGCCGTGCGCACGCAGCTGGGCCGCTTCGCCGGGGTTGGCGATGACGGTGGTCGTCGCGCCGTCGGCGTCGAGGATGTCCGCGCCGGTCCGCGCTATCACAGTGCGCTGCTGGGCGGTGGCGGCACCGGTCACCTCGTACACCTGCGGGCCGTCGGGCTGGGCGGCCCCGGCCTGGCCGCCGGTGGTGAGCACCAAGAGGGCGGCCGCGGCCGCTGCCATGCACGTTCGTGTGCGCATCACGTCTCCTGCTCTCGGGGGTTCCTCGACCTTGGCCGGAGCCGGACGTAGCGCACAATCCGGAGCAGTACGGATCTATTGGTGGTTTCTACCCGTAGTTCGCGAAGCAGAGCGCCTCGATGTCGGCACGCAGCGTGGCGAACGGCCGCGGGCGCACCCGCTGCTGGACGACCGTGCCCAGCAGGTACGACAGGAGCGCGCGGGCCCGGGCGCGCGGGTCGTCGACGTCGAGCGGGGCGAGGAGCTCGGCGAGCAGCTCGGTGAGCGAGGTCAGCATGACGTCGATGGCCTGCGGGTGCTGCGCGCGCCCGGCGGCGATCCAGTACTCGAACCAGAGGAAGGCGGCGTTCGGGTTCGCGGCGAAGACGCTCAGGTACTCCTCGAGGACGGCGAAGAGCCGCTCGCGGGGTTCGCCGTGCTTCGCGGCGACCTCGCGCAGGCCCGCGGCGAAGGCGGTGATGTGCGCCGCCATCGCCCGATCGATGAGGACGTCGATGTCGGCGAAGTAGTAGTGGATCGCGCTCTTGGTGAGCGGGCCGGCGTCGGCGATGGCCCGGACGGTGCACCCGGCGAGCCCGTCGCGGGCGAGCACGACGCGGGCGGCTTCGACGATCTGTTCCTGCTTGGCCAGCTGGTTCGGCGAGAGCTGCTCGCTGCGGCCGGGGACTGCGCTCACGGTGATTCTCGTTACCTTCTTCCTGGACGCCGGACCCCAAACCCTAGGGCAGACGTCGTGTGGGTGGCTTTCGGGTGAAAAACCGGATTGGCCACCCCGCTCCGCGCAGCGGACAATGCCCGGCATGGTGATCTCAGGGGACAAGGGGCTCAGCCCGGCTGCGCGCAGCCAGCTGGAGAAGGAAATCGCGAACTTGCGCGCGCAGCGGGAAGCCCTCGCGCCGCAACCCGGCGAGCAGGAACGCACCGGGGACGCGGCGGACCAGGCGGACGTGATCGACCGGGCGGAGGCCGCGGCCCGCCTCGACCGCCAGATCGCCGACCTGGCGGCCAAGATGGAACACGGCGGCTACGGCAACAGCCAGCTCCCGGACGGCACGGTGGTCTCCCTGCGCTTCTCCGACGGAGACGAAGAGACGTTCCAGGTGGTGACGGTCCCGGGCGAGGACGCGGACGCGATCACCTCGGACAGCCCCCTGGGCCTGGCCCTGGTCGGCGCCAAAGCGGGCGACGAGATCACCTATCGAACCCCCCGCGGCGACGCCACGGCCACGGTGGTGAAGCTGACCCCGCCGAAGTAGGCAGGTCGCCGTCCGAGGGGTCCAGGCCCTTCGGACGGCCTCAGGCCTGCACCGGGTAGTGGAGGACGACGGCACCCCCGGTGGCGTAGTTGGCCACATCGGCGGCGACCTGAAGGCCTTGAGGCGACTCCCGCGCGGCGGTCATCGCCGCGGCATCGGCGAAGTCGGCTTCGAAGATCGCGAAGTACGGAGACTGCCCCCGCGTCGCGGCCACGTCGAAGCTGTACCGCCACGCGAGCAGCCCGGGCATCCGAGCGACCAGCGGCAGGTGGTGGGTGACGTAGTACTCGCGGAAGTGCGCGGGATCGGCGGGCTCGGGATACAGGACCACCATCTTGTGCAAGAGAACCTCCATCCAGCGGCCACTCACTTCGACCCTCACCAGACGAGTCAGGCCCCACCCGAGATGTCTCGGACGGGGCCTGATTTCACTGAGCCGCCTAGGGGAATCGAACCCCTGACCTATTCATTACGAGTGAATCGCTCTGGCCGACTGAGCTAAGGCGGCGTGTCTCCGGCTTCCGCTGGCGACGTCGACAAGTGTAGCGGAAGCTGTGCGCGTCACTTTCCGGGGGGATCGTCGTTAAGGCCCTATGACGCCGGTCTCACTCCCCGGCCGACCCCACTTGGAGGCTCTGGCACATGCGGCGAAGACTGCCCCGCTCGGCGGCCCTGCCGGCGGCTGCTGCGTTGCTCCTGCTCAGCGCGGCGCCGGCGATGGCCGATCCGACCTATCCGACGACGCCGATTCCGCAGCCGGCGCATCCGGGGCAGGCGCCCATCTCCGCGCCGATCGGGCCGCAGCCGCTGGGGCAGGCCGTCGGGGATGCCGGGACCGCTCTCGGGATCATCCGGCTGCTGCCCAACGCCGTGCCCACCAGCACCATTCTCCCCGGGTTCGGGCAGACGCTGCCGAAGCAGTCCGCGCTCGAGGCCGGGATGGGCCTGTCGAGCGCGTCGGCGAACTCGGACGCCTACCTGAGCTACGAGAAGGCCATCGCGCAGGCCTCGCCGTTCGGGCTGTCCATCGGCGGAAACGCGCCGCAGACGCCGGGTAGCGTCGTGCAGACCGCGTTGCCCGACAACCCGCAGCCGATCACCGGTGGCCTCAACGCGCCGTCGAACCCGCTGCTGAACGTGGGCCTGCTCAACGGGAGCGCGCACGCGCGGTGGAGCGACTCGCTCGGCCCGTGCGTCGACACCATCGCCGACGCCAGCACGTCGGTGGCCAGCCTGTCGCTCCTGAACGTCGTGCCGTCGATGCCGAACCTCGGCCTGGACGCGCTGAAGCCGAAGCTCGACCCGAGCTCGCTGGCGAGCGGGTTCGACCTGACCAAGGGCCTGCAGAGCCTCGGCGGCCTGCTGCAGGGCGGCGGGCAGACGGCCGCGGACGGCAACGGCTCGCTGCTGAGCCTGCCGAACACGCTGTCGTCGCGGTCGCAGGTGAAGCTGGTCGACATCCCGGGGTCGAAGAACAAGGCCGTCCAGTCGACATCAACGCTGCAGGCCGCGGACATCGAAATCCTCAAGGGCACGCCGTTGGCGCTGAGCATCAAGGTCGCCAGCCAGCCGACGCTCAAGGTGACCTCCACCGGCGACGCGAAGACGTCCAAGGTCGAGTACACCGCGCCGGTCCTGACCATCGCCGCCGGCGGGAAGACGCTCTACACGCTCGACGCGGCGCACCCGACCAAGGACATCCCGATCGGGCTGCCGCTGAAGCCGCTGAGCGACCAATTCGGCAAGCTCAAGGATCTGCCCGTTGTCGGCGGTCTCCTGGCGCCTCTCGAAGGTCCGGTCCAGCAGGTGGGAACCACCGCGGGCACCGTGCTCGACCTCGGCGTGCTGCGGCTGAGCATCGCCGGGCTGGACCAGAAGTCGGCGAACATGACCACGCCGTTCAAGGGGTTCCAGCTGGGTGCGTCGGCGCGGATGTTCGACCTGCAGCTGCTGCCGACGACCAAGCTCAAGAGCCTGCTGCCGGACGACCAGGCGAAGAACCTGCCGTCGTCGCTGGCCCAGCTCTCGCTCGGCGAGCAGATCGCCCGGGCGTACGCGCCGACCGGCGGCGTGATCTGCGGGACGGCGTCGACACCGCCGCCCGCGGGTGGTGAGGCGCCGAAGGGGCCGGTGAAGAACCTGGCCTACACCGGCGGTGCGTACGACACCGTGCCGCTGTTCTGGACGGGCACCGCGATGCTGCTGCTCGGCGTGGTCATGGTGGCCGCGATGCCGGGCGGACGGCGGCGCCCGCTGGCCGTGGCCGTCGAAGAGAAGCCGTTCAAACCCTCGCCGCGTCCGCGCGAGTGACCCGAGGGGTGTGAAGGAGCCCGCCAGGTACGCCTGGCGGGCTCCTTCGTGTTCAGCCTTGGCGAAGCGTCGTGACCATCGCCTCGACGGCGATGCGCGGCTTCACGTTCAGCTCGATCGCCTCGCGGCACTCCAGCACGGCTTCGAGCCGGCGCAGCGTCGACTCCGTCGTCCACGACGACGCTGCTTCGCGGATCTGGTCGGCGTGGTCCGGGTGGTTGAGCGTCGCGCCGGAGTGGGTCGCCGTCACCAGGACGTCGCGGTAGAAGCCGGCGAGGTCGACCAGCGCGAGGTCGAGCGTGTCGCGCTGGGTTCGGGTCGCGCGGGACTTCTGCTTCTTCTCCAGCTGCTTGACCGCGGCTTCGGCGGCTCGCTTGGCGCCCGCGACGCCCTTGCCGACGCCGTCACCGCCCATCGCTGTCCGCAGCTCGTTGCGCTCGTCCTCGTCGCGGGCCTTGCTGGCCTCGCCCGCGTCCGCCTCGGCCGCGCTGATCAGCTGGTCGGCGCAGGTGAAGACGTCGCTCATCCGGCGGAGGCCGAGCGGGATCCGCAGCACGGTGGCCCGGCGCTGCCGCGCGGCCTCGTCGGTGGCGAGCCGGCGCGCGCGGCCGACGTGGCCGCCGCACACCGAAGCGGCCCACTGCGCGCGTTCGGCGTCGACGTGGTCGCGGCGCATCAGCACGTCCGCGATCGCCTCCGGTGGCGGCGTCCGGAGCGTCACCAGGCGGCAGCGCGAGCGGATCGTCACCGAGACGTCTTCGGGGTGGTCCGACGGCGCGCACAGCAGGAACACCGTGCGGTCCGGCGGCTCCTCGACGGCCTTCAGCAGGGCGTTCGACGCGCCTTCGGTGAGCCTGTCCGCGTCCTCGATGATCACGACCTGCCAGTTGCCGGTCGTCGGGCGCCGTGCGGCCGCCTGGACCAGCGCGCGCATCTCGGCGACCGAGATCGACAGGCCTTCCGGCACCACGAGCCGGACGTCGGCGTGCGTGCCCGCCATCGTCGTGTGACAGCCGGGGCAGGCGTCGCAGCCGGTGCCGGTGCTGCACTGCAGGGCCGCGGCGAACGTCCGCGCGGCGACCGAGCGGCCGGAGCCGGGCGGGCCGGTGAGCAGCCAGGCGTGCGTCATCGCGCCGGGCGGCGCCGGTTCGCCGGCGACGATCTTGGCGGCGGCCGAAGCGGCCGCGCTCAGCGTTTCGACCGCGGGTTCCTGGCCGACCAGCTGGTTCCAGACGCCGATGCGTTCGGTCGTCGTCACTTCGCCTCCACGCGAGGCTCTTCCGGGGTCTCGATGGGGAGGGTGTCCAGCGGGAGCGTCACCGGCTTCTCCGTCGTCGGCGCCAGCGCGGCCAGCCGTCCGACGAACACGGCGCGCAGCGCGGTGCGGATGCGCTCGGCGACCTCGACGTCGGTACCGTCGGCATCGATCACGACGTACCGGTCCGGGTCGGCCGCGGCCATCTCGGTGAGCAGGTGCTGGACGCGCCACTGGTCGTTCATCGCGGCCGACTTGTCGCGCGGGGCCCCGTTCGGGGCGGCGTCCAGCAGGATGGTCAGGTCCGGGCGCAGCCGGCCGGTCGCCCAGTCGGCGAGGCCTTCGAGCTCGTCGCTGTCGAGCCCGGCGACGGCGGACAGGTGCGCCAGCGGCGAGTCGACGAACCGCTCCATCACGACCACCGAGCCGGCGTCCAGCGCGGGCTGGACGTGCCGCTCCACGATGTCGGCCCGCACCGCGGCGGCGGCCAGCGCCTGGGCACGCGCACCGGTGAGCGAGGCGCCGGAGACGAGCGCGGTGAGCCGCTGGTCGTCGAGCGCGGGGTCGGCGGCGACGACGACCGGCCGGGTGCCGCCGCGCATCCAGTCGGCGAGGTTGACGGCCTGGATGGCGGTGTTGATCGCGGTGGTGCCCTCGACGGCGATGAGGAAGCCGTTGACGCGCCGCGGCGAGCGGCGCAGCGCGTTGCGCAGGTCGGCGAGGATCGGCTCGGTGCGCTTGTCGTCCATCTGCCGGTAGGCGAAGAGCCCGGCGACCAGCGCGATCGTGGCGCCGCCGAGCATCACCGGGCGCGTGCCGTCGATGGTGAGCGGGTTGCCCCAGACGGTGATCGTGTTCCGCTGCACCGCGCCGACGAGCAGCGGCACGGTGACCGTGGTGCCGAACAGCACCAGCTTCATCATCAGCTGGTAGATCGCGTTGATCCGGCCACGGATGGCGTCCTCGACGCGCGAGCCGATGATCGTCACGCCGGTCAGGAACGCGGTGCCGGCGCAGATGCCGACCAGCACCACAGTGATCAGCGAGATGGTCAGGTGCGGGGACAGCGCCACGAGGGCGAGCGAGATCGCGGCCGCGACGATCGAGAGGCCGAACAGCCGGTCGTGCGGGAGCCGGCGGGCGAGCTTGGGCGCGAAGACCATGCCGGTGGCGAGGCCGAGGAAGACGGCGAGGACGAGCAGGCTGAACGCGGAGTCACCGGCCCCCAGGCTGGAGGAGTACGGCTTGGCCGAACCGATCACGGCGCCGCCGGCGACGAACGCGCCGAACGCGCCCACCAGCAGCCCGCGCACGAGTGGTGTGCTGCGGATGAACCGGAAGCCGTCGGCGATCATCGCGCCGATGCCGAGCTTTTCCTCGTCGGCCTGCTTGACCTTCTGCTCCGGTGTCGCGTGGACGTTGCGCAGCGAGAGTTCGGGGATCCGCGTGGCGATGAGGATCGCGCTCGCCAGGTAGAGCAGGCCGGTGATGATGACGACCAGTTTGGCGATGTTGAGGCTCGGGTCGCCGGGGAACAGGTGGAACGTCGTGTTGACGCCGGTGATGACCGCGTTCGCGCCGGCCGCGGTGATGACGGCGAGGCCGTAGGTCATCACCATGCCGAGCTGGTTGGCCGTCTCGACCTGGTCGGGCCGGCGGAGCAGGTTCGGGACCGCGGCCTCTTTCGAGGGGATCCACATGCTGGAGGCGCAGCCGACGAGGAAGTTGCCGGCGAGCAGCCACCAGGGCGCGCTGACGATCGCGATGGACAGCAGGAAGCCGCACCGCAGCAGGTCGGCGACGACCATGACCTTGCGGCGGTCGAACCGGTCCGCGAGCAGCCCGCCGACCGGGGCGAACAGCAGCCCCGGCGCCAGGCCGGTCAGGACGACGCCGACGAAGGCGAAGTTCTGCGCGAAGTAGTTGTCGGTGAGCTTCGTGGCCAGGCCGGTGAGGGCCAGGATGTTCAGCCAGTCGGCCACGCTGCACAGGTACGTGACGCCCCACAGGCGCCGGAACGGTTTGATCGCCAGTACCCGCCGGACCCGGTTGATCGTGGACGCCTCGGCGCCCGACGACGCACCCGGGCCGGCCCCGGGTACCGATCGCACGCCCTCGCTGATACGCCCACCCCACTAGTCACCGCGGTGCCGGGAGGGACCCGACCGTGAAGCCAGGGTAGCCCGATCGGCGTCTGGCGCGCGGGACGGCCCCGTGGTGCGAGGCGGGCGAGGGCGCTAGTCGAACAGCCCCGTCACGCTGCTGACCAGGCTCGAAACCATCTCGATGGCGACGAACCCGAACACGATCAGCAAGGCGACGGCGAGCATGACCCCGGCCGCGCTCGACGACGGCCGGTTGAACGCCGGCATCGACACCGAAGGCATCCTCGGCAGCCGCCGCCGCTTGACGGGCACGAGCTCGACGTCGTCGAGGTCTTCATCGGCCAGCGGCTCCTGCCGCACGGGCCGCATGATCTGCGGCGGCCTCGTCGGCCAGGTGCGCCGCCGTGTTCGCTGCCTCGGGAGCAGGCCCAACGGCTGGCCCTGGTTCAAGGTGCCGGCCGGCGGGACCGCCTCGGGCGCCTTGTCCTCGCGGAGCGTCTCCTCGACCATCCGCCGCACGGCTTCCTCGTCCGGCTGCACCGGCCCGGCCACCGGGATGGCGATGGGCTCGTGGCCATTCGGGACCGCGGTGCGCGGCTCGGGCGACGCCGTGACCAGCCCGGAGACCGGGTCCGCGAACATCTCGCCAGGTGCTTCGGACAGTGTGCCGTCGCGCTGAGTGAGCTCGGGGGCATTGAAGAAGGGAGCCTCACCGTTCGCGCTCATGGTGACCACCTCACTACTGAATGTCCTCGCCTTTCCAGGGTAGCGACGCTGGCGGATAACGCATCCGCCCAATGGCTCTGTCTCCAGTGGATGGTCGGTCACGCAGCGCAAGCCCGCACCCGAACCTCCTGAAGTGTCCAGTCCGACGGTCACCAGGTCGACCGCTGCTGGTGACAGATCGTAGTGAATCGGGTCACAGTGGCTGGGTTGGGGTGGTGGCCAGGGGCTGGCCTTCGGGTGGCCAGTTCGGGGTTGGGTTTAGGTGCGGGTTGGGCGGCCGGGCCGGGCCGACTGGGCGGGGCCGGGCCGGGCGGGCTGGCCCGGGCGAGCTGGGCCGGATCGAGCGGGCGGGCTGGCCCGGGCGGGCTGGGCTGGATCGAGCGGGCGGGCTGGGCTGTTGGGTCGGTGTGGGCTGGGTGGCCCGCCGGGGCGAGCCGACCGGGGGCCGGCCCTGCCGCTTCTGCCCCACCTGCGGCCTTTGCTCAGGGCGTCTCCTCCTGTCCGAGGTCGATCATCTTGCGGCACCAGTCGCGGAGCATGCCGCGACTGAAGGGGCTCAGGACCAGCTGGCGGCGGCCCTCTCCTCGGTCGAGTGCGGCCAGGGCGAAGCGGCCCAGGTCGGTGTCGACCAGGACGAAACCGTGGTCGGGGAACTCCGCGCACAGGCCTCCGAAGGCCAACATGTCCAGGACCGCCGTTCCCGATCTCGGGCGGGCCAGGAGCTCTCGCATTGCTCCTATGTCGTCGTCTTGGCCGTCGTGGACCAGGCCGTCGTCGTCGACCGAGACCCAGATTGCTCTCGGGGAAGCACCGAACGGGACGTCCGGTAGCTCGGCCACCAGCATCTCCGGCAGTTCCTCGAAGTCGGCCAGGTGGATCGCCGTGCGGCCGGGGAGCGAGCCCATCATGAAGGCGCGCTCGCCGTCGGCGTAGCAGCGGATGTCCGCCGTCTCCGGGCCGTCGTCGAACACGCCGCACAGGGCCGCGCGGACTGAGCCGCGCAGCATCAGCGAGACCACCTCGAAGCCGATCTCGTTGAGCTCGCCGTTCGTGCCGAACGGGGTGCCGTCGATCCAGGCGGCCCACGCCATGTGGCGCTCGACCTCGGCCACCAGGTCCGCCGGGTCGTCCGACACCGGGCCGTGGACCAGGATGTCGTGGTCGCTGACGTCCGGGTTGTAGAGCCGATCGACCGGCTCGCGGTCCGGCATGGCCGCCAGCACCGGGCCGGCCGCCAGCTCGAGCAGCTCTCGGGCCGCTGTGCGCTCAGCCATGCCGCCGCCTCTCGCTTGCACGGGAACCGGGCCCGGCAGCTGGACCGGGTGGGCGGGCCGCGCTTGCCGAGCCACCCGAGCCGCTCGCGCCAGCCCGGCTACGTGGGCCGCCTGCGCAGGCCGAACTACCCGAGCCAGCCGGACCGCTCGCGCCAACCGGGCCGGCTGCGCCAGGCGAGCCGGGCGGGCCGGCCGAGCCGACCGGGCGACTCGCGCCACCAGCGCCTGCCGCGTGATCCGAGCCGGCCGGGTCGCTTGAGATGGGCGGGGTTGGCGCTGGGTCGACTGAGGGGCGTTGCTCTGGGATGCCGTTGTTCAGCTCGGCTGCCGCGAGGATTGCCTCTCGGACCGTCAGGTCTTTCGAGGCCGCCGCTACCACCCTGTCCACTCCCTCACCTGCCGTCTTTCGGACCTCCCTTTGCTCATGCATGGCTCTGCACCGCCTCGACGATCCACTGCTCCGCCGTTCTGCGCGAGGCTGGACCCCACGTCACCGTCCAGCGGCCGCTTCTGGCCACTGCTGCGCTGAACTGGTAGCGGCCCAGGTCGTTGTCCACCAGGCCGAACGCGCCGTGCGGGTATTCGGCCAGGATGGCGTTGCGCACCGCCAGGTCGACCAGGACCGTGCCCAGCCTCGGGCGGGCCGCGGACTGGCGGATCAGGTCGACCGCCCTCTCGCAGTGCCGCGGGATCAGGCCGCGCTCGTCCGTCTCGATGCGCACGTGCTCGCCCGGCCCTGGTGGGCGGTCGGGCAGGCCGTCGAACACCCAGCCCGGCAGCTCGCTGAGGAAGCCCGACCGCAGCCGCGCGCGGTTGCCCAGCTTGTGCAGGACCGTCGTGTAGTCCTCGTCGCCGAAGAAGCGGACCTCCCACGGCTTGGCCCGCGCCGGGAAGACGCCGGTGACCACGCCGCGGATGAAGCCGCCGCGCAGGGCCCGGTACAGGCCGACCGCCTCCGCCGTGACCTCGCCGCCCGGAGCGAGGCCGATCGCGGCCATCCCCGCCACGAAGCGCGTGTACTGCTCCACCTCGTCCGCGAGGCTCGACGCGGGTGCGGAGCGACGCCCCGGCAGCGGACCGGTGTCCGCCAGCACCGGCGGGATCTCGAACTCGGGGTCGTAGAACTCCATCACCGAGGGCCGCTCCGGCACCTCGGCCGACAGCGGGGCGATGACCTCGTCGATGACGTCGAAGACGGCGACTGCGTTGCTCACCCCTCGATTGAACACCCTGGCACCGACAATTTCTCGCACATATGTTCGAGATGGTGACATCGGTCGGTGAGCGGTCGGCGAGCGGCTCAGCCATGCTCCGGAACCCGCCCTTCGACGAGCTCGGCGAGCCTCTCCACGGTCCCGGGCAGCCACCAGAGCCGGCGGTGGCCACCCCTGGGTCTCTCCAAGGCCGCCAGGTGCCGGCCGCGGTCGTCGTCGACGAACGCGAGCATCTCCCACTGCGGCGGTGAGCCGTCGCGGTGGATGTCGAACTGGACGGTGCCACGCCGGGTCCGCCGGAGGTCGTCCATCAAATCGAGGACGAGACACTCCTGCTCGGGTTCGAGCACCCCGCGCTCGTCAGCGTCGAGGTACAGGCCCTCACCCGGCGCCGGCGGCAACGGCGGCAGGCGCGTCAACGCCAGCCGCAGCAGCTTCGCGACGCCGCCCGGCGAGGGCCCGGACAGGCTCAACCCGTCCCCGGCGATGCCGAACGCGGTCCGATCGTCGAAGAACGCCGACGTCCACGGCTCCTCGGACATCGCGACGGCCACGCCGCAGACGCCGCCGCTGCCCGGGAACTCGGGCAGCGCCTCCATCAGGTCCAGGGCGGTGGAACTACCGGCGGCCGCCGCCCGGACCGGCTTCAGGATCTTGGTGGTCACCGTGTGCACGGTGCGTGGTGTGCTGGTCACGCGTTCAGGAAACCCGGGACCACCGACAATTTCCCGAACATCCGTTCGAGGTGTCACCTGAAGGTGTGACGCCGAGGGCCTCCCCACAGGAGGAGGCCCTCGGGTCTCACTTGGCCTTCGTCGCGGTCGAGCTCGAGCGCTTGGCCGTGGTCGCCTTCTTGGTCGTGCCCGCCTTGACCGTCTTCGCCGTCGTCGAAGCCGGCTTGCGCGCGGGCGCCTTCCGCTTCGGCGCCGGACCCTTGGCCCGCTTCTCCGCCAGCAGCTCGGCCGCCCGTTCCGCGGTCAGCGACTCGATTTCGTCGCCCTTCCGCAACGTCGCGTTGTACTCGCCATCGGTCACGTACGGGCCGAACCGGCCATCCTTGACCACCATCGGCTTGCCCGACACCGGGTCGTCGCCGAGCTCCTTGAGCGGCGGCTTCGCGGTGGCGGACCGCCCACGCTGCTTCGGCTCCGAGTAGATCTTCAGCGCCTCTTCGAGCGTGATCGAGAAGAGCTGGTCCTCGGTCGAGAGCGACCGCGAGTCCGTGCCCTTCTTCAGGTACGGCCCGTAGCGGCCGTTCTGCGCCGTGATCTCGTCACCGGACTCCGGGTCCTTGCCGACCACGCGCGGCAGCGAGAGCAGCTTCAGCGCGTCGTCCAGCGTGATGTTCTCGATGTCCATCGACTTGAACAGCGAGCCCGTGCGCGGCTTCGGCGCCTTCGCTTTCAGCGCCTTCTTCTGCGCGGCCGTGGCGTCCTCGGGAATCTCGATCTCCGGCAGCACCTCGGTCACGTACGGCCCGAAGCGGCCTTCCTTCGCGACGATGTCGTGCCCGCTCACCGGGTCGGTGCCCAGCGTGCGGCCTTCTTGCGGGGTCGCGAACAGCTTCTCCGCGATCTCCTGCGAGAGCTCGTCCGGCGGCAGGTCCTCGGGCAGGTTCGCACGCTGCGACTCGCCGTTGACCTCGCGCTCGAGGTACGGCCCGTAGCGCCCGACGCGGACCACGACCGTGTGACCGTCGGCGTCGCTGAACAGCGGGATCGAGTTGATCTCGCGCGCGTCGATGTCCTCGACGCTGCCCTCGACCAGCTTCTTCAGCCCACCCAGGCGGCCGATCGAGCCGTCGACACCCATGTCGCCGCCGAAGTAGAACTTCGACAGCCACTGCGCGCGCTGCTCGTCACCGGCCGCGATGCGGTCGAGCTCGTCCTCCATGCCGGCGGTGAAGTCGTAGTCGACCAGCCGCTCGAAGTGCCGTTCCATCAGGCCGATCACGGCGAACGCGACCCACGACGGGACGAGCGCGGAGCCCTTCTTCCAGACGTAGCCGCGATCCTGGATCGTCTTGATGATCGACGCGTACGTCGACGGGCGGCCGATGCCCAGCTCTTCCAGCTTGCTGACCAGGCTCGGCTCCGAGTACCGCGCCGGCGGCGAGGTGGTGTGGCCGTCCGGGTTCAGCTCGGACGCCGTCAGCGCCTGGTCCTTCTCCAGCACCGGCAGGCGGCTCTGCTTGTCGTCGGCTTCGCCACCGGTCTCGGTGTCGACCGCTTCGACGTACGCCTTCAGGAAGCCCGCGAAGGTGATCGTGCGGCCCGAAGCGGCGAAGGTGCACTCCTCGCCCGAGGTCGCGTTGCCGACGATGCGCACGGACATCGTGGTGCCCTTGGCGTCCGCCATCTGCGACGCGATCGTGCGCTGCCAGATCATCTCGTAGAGCCGGAACTCGTCGGTGTCCAGCTCGCCCGCGACCTGCCCCGGCGTGCGGAAGACCTCGCCCGACGGCCGGATCGCCTCGTGGGCCTCCTGCGCGTTCTTGACCTTGCGCGTGTACTGGCGCGGCGTCGGCGAGACGTACTCCTTGCCGTACAGCTGCGTGGCCTGGCTGCGCGCGGCCGAGATCGCCGACTCCGACAGCGTCGTGGAGTCGGTACGCATATAGGTGATGTAGCCGTTCTCGTACAGCTTCTGCGCGATCCGCATGGTGCGCTCGGAGGTGAACCGCATCTTGCGGCCGGCCTCCTGCTGCAGCGTCGACGTCATGAAGGGCGCGTACGGCTTGCGCGTGTACGGCTTCTCTTCGACGCTCGCGACCTTGAAGTCACGCTGCTTCAGCGCTTCGGCCAGGCGCCGTGCGTCGGCCTCTGCCAGCACGCGGACCTCGGTGTTCGACGCCTTGAGCTGCCCGTCCGAGCCGAAGTCGCGGCCCGTGGCCAGGCGCGCGCCGTCGACGGCGACCAGCCGCGCCGGGAAGTTCCGCGGCGAAGCCTCTTCACCGGCGTCCATGGTCGCCGAGATGTCCCAGTACGACGCCGAGGTGAAGCGCATCCGCTCGCGTTCGCGCTCGACCACGATCCGGGTCGCCACCGACTGCACGCGGCCCGCCGACAGCTTCGGCATGACCTTCTTCCACAGCACCGGCGAGACCTCGTAGCCGTAGAGGCGGTCGAGGATGCGGCGGGTCTCCTGCGCGTCGACGAGGTCGGCGTCCAGCTCTCGGGTCGAGTCGGCGGCCGCGCGGATGGCCTGCTCGGTGACCTCGTGGAAGACCATCCGGCGGACCGGGACCTTCGGCTTGAGCGTCTCGAGGAGGTGCCACGCGATGGCCTCGCCCTCGCGGTCGGGGTCCGTGGCGAGGTAGAGCTCGTCGACGTCCTTCAGCAGGCCCTTGAGCTCGGTGACCTTGGACTTCTTGTCCGGGGTCACCACGTAGAGGGCCTTGAAGCCGTTGTCGACGTCGACGCCGAGCCGCGCCCACGCCTCGCCCTTGTACTGGGCGGGGACGTCGGCGGCACCGCGCGGCAGGTCGCGGATGTGCCCGACGGAGGACTCGACGACGTATCCGCCGCCGAGGTAGGGCGCGATCTTGCGGGCCTTCGTCGGCGACTCGACGATGACCAGCCGCCGGTGCCCGGCGCCGTTGCCCGCCGCGGCTCCGTTCTTCTTGGTCCGTGCTCCTGCCACGCTGTCCTGCTCTCCGCTCATCTCGTCCCGCCGCCGCGGGACTGCACCACGTCCCTGCCAGGGCCCGTGTCTCGACCTGCCAGTGTGCACGCTGTTCCCGGCCGGACGGCGCGGAGGTGGCCCAACACGCCGCCGGTCCTGTGCCCAGCGCATCGCCGCTGACCTCGACGATGTTTCCCCAAGTTACCTGCCACGTGATTTCGGCCACGTCCCGCGCAGCCTAGCGCGTGACCGTCCGGATACCCTCCGTTCGACGGTGGTGGGCGCGGGGATGTCACCGCTTCACTGGTTTCCCCGTCCAGCCGAAAGGACCCGCCATGACCCGACGCCTGCTCGGCGCCCTGTTCACCGCCGCGACCGCCACAGTATTGCTGGGGGTCACACCGGCGAACGCGGCCGCGGCGAACTTCGCCGGCACCGTGGCCCTGTCCAACTGCTCGGGATCGGTGGTCAAGCCCGCCGCGACGCCCGACACCGCGCCCGCGCTCGTGATGTCCAACGGGCACTGCCTCGAAACCGGTTTCCCGGCGCCGGGCCAGGTGATCACCAACCGCACCTCCAGCCGGACGTTCACGCTGCTCAGCGCCAGCGGCAGCAACAAGGCGACGCTCCGGGCCAAGAAGATCGTCTACGGCACGATGACCGACACCGACGTGTCGCTCTACCAGCTCACCACCACCTACGCGCAGATCAAGGCGAGCTACGGGATCTCGCCGCTGGAACTGTCGAACGCGCACCCGTCGGCCGGCGCCGCGATCGACGTCGTCTCGGGGTACTGGAAGCGCATCTACTCCTGCAACATCGACGGTTTCGTCTACCGGTTGAAGGAGGGCAGCTGGACCTGGAAGGACTCGATCCGCTACACGTCCGCCTGCCAGACCATCGGCGGGACCTCCGGTTCGCCGATCGTCTCCGGCGGCAAGGTCGTCGGCGTGAACAACACCGGCAACGAAGACGGCCAGCGCTGCACGGACAACAACCCGTGCGAGGTCGACCAGGCCGGGAACGTCACCGTGCACTACAAGACGAACTACGGCCAGGAGACCTACGGCATTCCCGCGTGCCTGACCCCGGCCAACGAAATCGCGCTCACCCAGGCCGGCTGCACGCTGCCCCGGCCCTGACGCGGCTCCCGCACCCGGTCAGGCCGTGCTCGTCACGGCCTCCGGGTGCGGGACCGGTTGCGGGGCCGCGCCCGGCCACGCCGCTTCGGCGCCGGGCGGCGGCTCCCCGATCAGCTCCAGCAGCGCCTCCAGCCGGCGTTTCCCGGTGACTTTGACGGCCGGGACGTCGGCCTTCGGACCGGTGAGCTTCGCCGCGACGCCCAACGGCGTCAGCGCTTCGACCAGCCGCTCGTGCATGCCGGGCGCGAGCGGGTCGACGCCCAGCAGGTAACCCTGCGTGCCGGGACGGCCGCCGGCCAGCGCCCACATCCGCAGCATCGCGCCGCTCAGCCGGAACCCGTCCGGCACCGCCTTGCCCGAGTCGTCCTCGACCGGGCCCGCGCAGCCCTCACGCAGCCACCGCAGCGCCAGCGGCAGCAGGTCGACCCGGAAGGACGTGCGGACCTGCGGACGGCCGCAGTCGGCCTTCGAGACCTGGGCGTCCGCACCACGGCAGCGGAACTCGCCGGCCAGGACGTGGGCCCGCCACGGCTCTTCGACGACCACCGACAGCCGGGCGGCGGTGCGCCCGAAGCCGGTGATCTGGCCGTGGCAGCACAACAGTCCGGCCAGGTCGCCCAGGCCCGGCCCGCTGGCCTCGGCGGAGAAGAGCGAGATCGTCCGATCCACCGCGCCATACTAGAACACAAGTTCGATTCGCGGGAGGTCTCGCGCGGATCTTCAGCCGGCAGGCTGATCCAGCCGGCGGCAGGCCGGAGTGCGCTGTTCCGCCGCGGCGAGGGCGGGGACGTCCTTGAGGCCCTTGAGGTAGTCGAGCGCGTCGATGCGGTCGAGCGTCGCCCTGGCCTGGCCGAGGGCCTCCTTCGTCGCCGCGGCGTTCCCGCGGGCCGCTTCGATGCGCTGCCGCGCGTTCTCGGCGTCCACGCGGATCGCGGTGAACTGCCCGATGACGTCCTGGCGCCCGCCGTCCGCCGACGGCAGCGGCGGCGCTCCGAGCGCGTTCAGTCCGGCCAGGCTCTGGTCGAGCCCGTCGACGACCGAGGCGAGCAGGTCACTGGACGTCCGGGACGCCTTCTGCGGCGTACTGGGGTCGACGGCCGGCAGCGACGCGAGCGCGCCGACCAGGTGCGTCACCGCGTCGCAGTAGCCGCTCGCCCAGCTCGCCACCGGATCGGGCCGGGGCGACGGCGTCATCACCGGAACGTCCTGGTCGCGCGGCGGCGCCTGCACTTCGGCGGGCTGCCCGCACCCGGCGAGACCGATGGCGATCGTCGTGGTGAGAGCGGCGAAAACGGTCGTCCGCTGCCGCACTCGCGTACCTCCTGCCCGACGACGTCCCGGCAGGCCCGACGGTACCGACTCGGTGGTGCTTCGCAAGTCGCCGGGCCTTTCTGGGACGGGCAGGCCCCGGGCCCGGTGCGCGTCGCGGCGCACCGGGCCCGGGGTCACCCTGGAACTCAGGCCTTGATTTCGGCCGGGGTGTCGGAAATGACGGTGCCCCGCCGCTTCGACACCACGATCGCCGCCACGATCACGGCGACCGCGACGAGCGAGATGATGATGCGGACGGCGGCGTTCTCGTCGGGACCGATCGAGAACTGCACGACGGCGGGCGCGATCAGCACGGAGACCAGGTTCATCACCTTGATCAGCGGGTTGATCGCCGGGCCGGCGGTGTCCTTGAACGGGTCACCCACGGTGTCACCGATGATGGTGGCCTCGTGCGACGACGAGCCCTTGCCACCGTGGTTGCCGTCCTCGACCAGCTTCTTCGCGTTGTCCCACGCGCCACCGGAGTTGGCGAGGAAGATCGCCATCAGGGTGCCGCAGGCGATCGCGCCGGCCAGGTAGCCGGCGAGCGCGCCGGTGCCCAGACCGAAGCCGACCGCGATCGGGGCGAAGACCGCCAGCAGACCCGGCGTCGTCAGCTCGCGCAGCGAGTCGCGCGTGACGATGTCGACGACCTTGCCGTACTCGGGACGGGTGGTGCCCTCCATGATCCCCGGGATGTCGCGGAACTGGCGGCGCACCTCGAAGACGACCGCGCCGGCCGCGCGGGAGACCGCGTTGACGGCGAGACCGGAGAAGAGGAACACCACAGCGGCACCGATGATCACGCCGACCAGCGTGTTCGGGCTGACGATCTCGTTGACGAACGACTTCGCCGCGTCGAGCCCGGTGACCACGCCGGTGCCCATGCCCGACAGCGTCTTCGTGATCGCGTCCGAGTAGGACCCGAACAGCGCCGTCGCCGCGAGGACCGCCGTGGCGATCGCGATGCCCTTGGTGATCGCCTTGGTGGTGTTGCCGACCGCGTCGAGCTCGGTGAGGATCTGCGCGGCCTTTTCGTCGACGTCACCGGACATCTCGGCGATGCCCTGCGCGTTGTCCGAAACCGGGCCGAAGGTGTCCATCGCGACGATGACGCCGACGGTGGTCAGCAGGCCGGTGCCGGCCAGCGCCACGGCGAACAGCGCGATGCCGCCGCCCAGCAGGTAGGCGCCGAAGACGGCGGCGCCGATCACGAGGGCGGTGTACACAGCGGACTCGAAGCCGACCGAGATGCCGGACAGGATGACCGTCGCCGGGCCGGTTTCCGAGGTGCGGCCGACGTCCTTGACCGGCTTGTACTCGGTGCCGGTGTAGTAGCCGGTCAGCTTCAGGATGACCGCGGCGAGCACGATGCCGATGATCACCGCAATGGTCGCGATGACCGCCGGGTTGCCGGTGCCCTCGAAGCCCGGGCCGAAGTCGGAGAAGCTGCTCGGCAGGTACACGAACGCCGCGATCGCCGACAGCACCGCGGAAATCACCGCGGAGATGTAGAAGGAGCGGTTGATCGTGACCAGGCCGCCTTCGCCCGCGCGCGCCTTGGTGATGTAGACACCGATGACGGCGGTGATCACGCCGATGGCCGGCACGATCAGCGGGAAGATCAGGCCGTGCACGCCGAAGGCGGTGCTGCCCAGGATCAGCGCGGCAACCAGCATGACGGCGTAGGACTCGAAGAGGTCCGCGGCCATGCCGGCGCAGTCACCGACGTTGTCGCCCACGTTGTCCGCGATGGTCGCGGCGTTGCGGGGGTCGTCCTCCGGGATGCCCTGCTCGACCTTGCCGACCAGGTCCGCGCCGACGTCGGCGGCCTTGGTGAAGATACCGCCGCCGACACGCATGAACATCGCGATCAGGGCGGCGCCGAAGCCGAAGCCCTCGAGCACCTTGGGCGCCTGGCCGGTGTAGACCAGCACGACGACCGCGGCACCGAAGAGGCCGAGGCCGACGGTGATCATGCCGACCACGCCGCCGGTGCGGAACGCGACGCGCATCGCCTTCTCGCGGCCGCCTTCCTCACGCGACGCGGCCGCGACGCGCAGGTTGGCCTGCGTCGCCAGCCACATGCCGAGGTAGCCGATCGCGAACGAGAAACCCGCACCGACCAGGAAGAAGATCGAACGGCCGATCTTCTCGTTCCAGTCGTCGGCGGGAAGGATGAAGAGCAGGAGGAACACGATCACGCCGAAGATGGCGAGGGTGTTCCGCTGCCGCTTGAGGTACGCGGCCGCGCCTTCCTGCACCGCCTTGGCGATGTCCTGCATCTTGGCGGTGCCCTGGCCTGCGGCCAGCACCTCCTTGAGCAGGACGTAGCCGATGACGAGTGCGGCAAGCGCGACCACGGCGACTACACCGACAATCGTGTAGCCACCTCCGGAGAGCGCGAGATTTCCGCCGCCCTCCGCGAGGAACTGCCGTGACATTCGTCCTCCATGAGACGTCGCCGTGCGCCAGCGTCGACGGCAAGCCGAGGGTTCGACACGGCCGGCGCTGGCATGGACCCTGTACCGAGCGACACGCTAGCCGGGCAGCAATGCACGTCTCACATGACGCTCACCACAGAGGGTGTGGATTGCGGGAGTGTATTGGTATCGCAACCAGCGTCTTCACGCCGTCCCGGTGACGGTACATTCCGTTACCTTGTGAGCCTCCTCACTTGATCGATCACCCTTTCGCCGATCCGTTGGCGCAGCTGGGGATGCCAGAACTGTCGTACCCCTGTGCCAAGCTCGGCGGGTGGACGAATCACGTGGGCAGCGGCTGCTGAGGCGGGTGACCGCCGGCATCCCGTCGCGCGAGCACCCGGTCACGCACGTCGCGGACCTGCCGGGTCGCGCCGCGCGCTACGCAGAGTGGCCGTCGTGGACGGATCCGGCGGTCGTCGCTGCGCTGCGTGACTGCGGTGTCTCGGCGCCCTGGGCACACCAGGCGGAGGCGGCGGCGCACGCGTACGAGGGCCGGCACGTCGTGATTTCGACCGGAACGGCGTCGGGGAAGTCGCTCGCCTACCAGCTGCCGGTGCTGTCCCGGCTGGCCGCGGGCGAGAAGGCGAACGCGCTGTACCTGTCGCCGACGAAGGCGCTGGGCGCGGACCAGCTGCGTTCGGTGTCCTCTTTGGACGTGCCGGGGGTGCGGGCGGCGTCGTTCGACGGGGACACGCCGATGGCCGAGCGCGACTGGGTGCGCGCGCACGCGAACTGGGTGTTCACCAACCCGGACATGCTGCACCGCGGCATCCTCTCGGCGCACGGCCGGTGGGCCACGTTCTTCCGGCGGCTCAGCTGCGTGGTCGTCGACGAGTGCCACAGCTATCGCGGCGTCTTCGGCTCGCACGTCGCCCTGCTGCTTCGCCGGCTTCGGCGGGTGGCCGAGCACTACGGCGCTTCGCCGGTCTTCGTGCTCGCTTCGGCGACGACGGCTTCGCCGGCTTCGTTCGCTTCGCGGCTGACGGGCGTGTCTTGTGTCGCCGTGACGGAGGACGCTTCGCCGCGCGGCGCCCGCACGGTCGCGTTGTGGGAGCCGCCGCTGCTGGAGGAGCTGACCGGGGAGAACGGGGCGCCGGTCCGGCGTTCGGCCGGGGCGGAGACGTCGCGGATCCTCGCCGACCTGGTGCTGGAAGGCGCGCGATCGCTGGCGTTCATCCGGTCGCGGCGGGGCGCGGAGCTGGCAGCGCTGGGCGCGCGCCGCATTCTGTCCGAAGTGGACCCGGTGTTGTCGGAAACCGTTGCGGCGTACCGGTCTGGTTACCTGCCGGAAGAACGTCGCGCGTTGGAAGCGGCGCTGCTGTCGGGCCGGCTGCTGGGCGTCGCGACGACGAACGCGCTGGAGCTCGGCGTCGACATCGCGGGCCTGGACGCGGTGGTGCTGGCCGGCTACCCGGGCAAACTCGCGTCGTTCTGGCAGCAGGCCGGCCGGGCGGGTCGCTCCGGCGATTCGGCGCTGGTGGTGTTCGTCGCGCGGGACGATCCGCTCGACACCTACCTGGTGCACCACCCGGACGCGCTGCTTTCGCGGCCGGTGGAGACGGCGGTGCTCGACCCCGCGAACCCGTACGTGCTGGCGCCGCAGCTCGCGTGCGCCGTCGCCGAGCTGCCGTTGACGCTGCCCGAGCTGGAGGTCTTCGGCGGCGCGGCGGCCCAGGAGGTGCTGGCCGAGCTGGCGGAGCAGAAGCTGGTGCGGCGCCGGTCGAGCGGCTGGTACTGGACTTCGCGGGACCGGCCGCACGCCGAGGTCGGCATCCGCGGCACCGGCGGGGAGCAGATCGCGGTGGTCGAGTCGGACTCGGGCCGGATGCTCGGGACGGTCGACCCGGGGTCGGCCTGCTTCGCCGTGCACCCCGGCGCGGTGTACCTGCACCAGGGGTCGTCGTACGTCGTCGACGAGCTGGACCTGGACCAGGGGCTGGCGCTGGTCCACGCGGAGAACCCGGACTGGACGACGACACCGCGCGAGATCGTGGACATCTCGGTGCTGGGCACGCAGGAAAAGCAGGACTTCGGCGGGGTGAGCGTCTGCCTCGGCGAGGTGGCCGTGACGTCGCAGGTGGTCGGGTACCTGCGACGACGGCCGTCCGGGGAGGTCCTGGACCACACGCCGCTCGATCTGCCGGAGCAGAGCCTGCGGACCCGTGCGGTCTGGTACACGGTGTCGTCTTCGCTGCTCGGTTCCGGGGACTCGGCTGATTCTGCTGGTTCGGATGGTTCGGATGGCGAGGTGGGGACCGGGGGCCATCGGGTGGGGACCGAATCTGCGGGGCCGGTGGGGACCGGGGAGGAGACCCAGGCGAACGGTCGGGGGCCCGTTCGCGAGGGTGGCAGGACACCGGGGGGTGCCGGATTGGTTCCGGCACGGGTCCCCGGTGCCCTGCATGCCGCCGAGCACGCGGCGATCGGCCTGCTACCGCTGTTCGCTACGTGCGACCGGTGGGACATCGGCGGGGTGAGTACCGCGTGGCACGAAGACACCGGGGAGGCGACGGTGTTCGTGCATGACGGGCATCCCGGGGGTGCGGGATTTGCCGAACGCGGTTATGCCGCGATTGTCCCGTGGCTGGCCGCAACGCGGGAGGCGATCGTCTCCTGCGAGTGCCCGACGGGATGCCCGTCCTGCGTTCAGTCGCCGAAGTGCGGGAACGGCAACGAACCGCTGGACAAGGCGGGGGCAGTGGCTGTGCTGGGCACCGTGCTCGGGGCGTTGCGTCAACACGGTGCCTAGAACGGCCACTTGGTGGTCCATGGAATTGTGTCCTGCTCCGCCTCGGCCGGGCTGGGACCGGCCGGCGGCGGTGGTCCGGTTGTCAGGCCGCGGTGGTCTGGACCAGCTGCGGGGCTTCGGCGCCGGCCAGCGCACGGACGAGCACGTCGTGCACCTCGGCGGCGTCCGGCAGCTGCCAGCCGCAGACCTCGGGCTTGACGCGCCAGTGCACGACACCGTGCTGGAACGGCGACGGCGGCAGCGGGATGTAGCTGTCCTTGCCGTGCCACTGGATCCCGGCGCGCGACGCCAGCTCGGCCGGCACGTGGTCGGCGACGGTGGTGAGGAAGAGCCAGCGGCCGTTCGGCAGCGCGATGATCGGCGCGGGGTGGCCGATGGCGCGGAGGAGGCGGCAGGCGCGCTTGCCGATCTCGTCGTCGACCTCGAGGGCGTCGAGCACGGTGCCGGTGGCGACGAGCAGGCTGTGGGTGCGGTCGGAGAACCAGGTGGCGACCTCGTGGGCGTGGGTGCCGATCTGCTCACGCCAGGCGTCGATGGCCGGAACCGGACGGCGCCAGGTGAGGTCGTCGCCACCGGTGAGCGGGGCGGGGTCGACACCCGGGAGCACCGGCCAGCCGCGCCAAGCGAGGCCGATCGCCTCCGCCCGCAGTTCGATGCGGAAGGCACCGCGCCAGCTGTCCGGCCAATTCGCGTCCAACATCAGTGTTTCCTGCCTTCAAGTTCCGGTTCTCCGCGACCCCGTGGTGTCGCACATCTCACTTAACGGCAAGTTGCACATTGCCCGGAACCCCCGCGCGACAACCGGTGGTTACGAGGCGATGAACGCCCAGTGATCCGTACGGCCCGACCGAACCCCCGGGCCCGGATGGACGGCGAACGGCGACCGCAAACGGACCGTTCGTCGTGGCAAACCCCGGGATCCGAGGGCTTCCGGCCGCTCGTCCGGCGCGGTGGAGACTCTGCTTCGGCCCAGGTGAGCAGCCGATTCGACCGCTCGCCGTGCACCAACGACCGCTGCCCGTGACAATCAGCCGCTCATCGCCCGCCCACGCGGATCAGCCGGTCACCGCCCCATACCGACCGGTCGGCGTCCGCCGGGCGGCTCGGGTTGGCTGGGGTTGCGCTGTCGTCGAGGTGCGACGGGTCTGAGGGTGGATGCCTCGGTGACCGGGCTCCCAGGTCTCGCGGGTGTCCCGGACGGGCGACGGGCATCACCCGTACGCGACAGCTGTCGCGGGTGCGCGACGGGGTGTCGCGGATGCGCGACGGGTAGCGCCGAGCGCGGCAGGTCTCGCGGGTGCGGGACGGGGTGTCGCGGGTCCGCGAGTGATGCCGCGGACGGGCGACAGGCATCGCCGAGCGCGGCAGGTGTCGCAGATGCGCGACGGGGTGTCGCGGGTCCGCGACGGATGTCGCGGACGGGCGAAGGGTGCGGCACGTGCGCAACGGCGGGCTGCGTGCGTCAGCTCCCCCCGGGTGGCGGATGGAGCGTGCCGCCGAGGCCTCGCGTCCCGTGCCGCCGAGGCCCCGCGTCGGTTCAGCCTCGCGCGAGGCGGAAGGCATGCCCGCTCGCTAGTCGGGCTCAGCCGTTGGGCGGGCGGCTGGGCTCTGCCGCCGAGGCTGCGCGTCGGTTCGTCCGCGCGCGAGGCTGGGCGCTTGCCGCTGGGATCAGCTGTGGGGTGGGCGGATGGGCGTGCTGCCGAGGTTGTCCCCCGAGATTGCCGGGGCTGGGGGTGCTGGTTCGGCCGCTGGGCCTGCGCGAGCGTGGGCGGAAGGTCTCGGCAGGCCCGCGATCGCCGGGGTGCTTGCCTCGACCTCGACCAGTGCGTCGAGCTGTTGCCAGCGGCAGGTCCGGAGCGTCACTCTCATGCGGTCGGCCACCCATCTTGCTCGTTCGCATGCGCGGACCGGGCCTTCGCTCGCGTGGGAGGCCGCCGCCAGGGCGCCCAGGTCGGCCGCTGACTCCGCTCGGTGGCGTGCCGTCACCGTCGCCCCCAGCCACAACACCAGCGTTGCCACGACCGTCAGGGCCGCCACCGCCATGGCCGTCCAGATGGTGGCCGCTCCTCTGTCGGGGGCCTGGTTGTCAGCCATTCGTCACCTCCGTGCCCGGCTCGGCCACCGCGTAGGCCGTTGCGTCGAGGTGGATGTCCGGGAGGAGGCCGGCCGCCGGGTGGGCCGTCACCTTGGCCGTTATTTCTTCGCCGATTTGCTCGAACGCCAAGTCCGCGCCTGGTGGGCCGATCCGGTGGACCGCGGCCGTTGCCTCCTGCGGCTGGCCTCTGGCCAGCAGGCGCGCTGCCTCGCGGGCCGCGTCCGTGCAGCGCAGCTGGCTTGTCAGCACCGCCAGGGCCGCGACCAGCAGGACCGTCACCACCGTCAGGCCGGCCAAGCCGAGTGCTGCCTCCACCGTCACCGAGCCTTCGTCCTTGTGCCTCATGACGGCACCGCCAGGGCCTTCATGACCAGGTTCGTCAGCCACGAGACGACCGAGTCCCCGGTGAGCAAGGAATAGAGGACGGCGGCGAAGGCCGCGACGGCGACCGTGACGATGGCGTACTCGACCGTCGTGGAACCGTCGTCCGAGCGGAAGCGGCGGCGGAACGCGCGCATGGGGATTCCCTTCGTATGGGTTTGTGGTCAGAACAGCGGGCCGAGCCGTCCCGCGAGGCCGAGGACGACCGGCAGCACGCCCAGGCAGAAGAAGGCCGGCAGGAAACACAGACCGACCGGCAGGGCCAGCGCCACCCCGGCCTTCTCGGCGCGCTCCTCGGCTTCGGTGGCCAGCTCGTCGCGGAACCGTCCGGCGAGGTCGCCGGCCGCCGTGGCGAAGGCCGCGCCCGACCGGGACGTCCGGATCGCCGTGGCCGCCAGCTCGCCGAGGCCCGGGACGGCCCGCACCGGCGCCCACGCCTCGTCCGGCCGGGAGCCGAGGGCGAGCAGGCCGGCCGTCGAGCTCAGCGCCGCCCTCGCCGCCGCGGGCGCCGCGCCGGCCACGGCCTCCAGTGCCGAAGGCACCGGCAGCCCGGCGCGCAGGCACGCGGCGAGGAGGTCGAGCGTTCCCGCCAGCCGCAGCTTGGCGGCGATGTCGACGGCCGGTGATCGTGGCCGCCGGGTGCGGCGGATCGCCCACCATCCGGTGGCCGTCACGATCGTGCCTGCCACCACTCCGGCGACCCCGCCGACCAGCACCGCTGTCGAGACTCCGCCCACTGCCGCCGCAATGGGCGGTAGCGCGCGGTGGCTCTTGCGGACGGGCTTCGGGCCGTCGGTCAGCCGGGCGAAGCGCCGCGCGATGGTGTCGTCCGGCCAGCTCAGCAGGGCACCGGCGAAGAAGAGGAGCGCGATCGCGGTCATTGGATCCGCACCCGTCCGGTCAGGGCCCGGCACCAGGCCGTACCTGCCCAGAGCAGCGCGCACCCGGCGACCAGCAGCACCTGGCCCGGGGTGCTGCCGGTCAGCACGGGCAGCGGCGCCGCGCCCATGGCCTCCCCCAGCAGCACGCACAGGACCGGCAGCCCGGTGAGTACCGCCGCGCTCGCGCGGGGCCCGGCGAGCTTGGCGCGCATCCGGCGGGCGAACGCCACACCTGCCTCGGCGTCGCGGCGGGCCGCGTCGAGGACGTCGGCCATCGGGAGGCCGTGGCGTTTGCCCAGCTTCCAGGCCGCGGCCACGTGCGGCAGCGCTGGTGCGTGCAACTCGGTGTCGAGCCGGGCCGCCGTCGCGAGGGCTCGGAGGTCTCCCACCAGCGCCGGGACCACGTCCGCGGCGGCTTCTGCCGCCGTGACCGGGTGGGCGCCGGCACGGAGCTCGGCCACCATCGTCCGCAACGCGGTCGCGGTGTGCGTCGCCATCGCCAGGTCCGCGGTGGCCCGGCGGTGGGCTCGCCACTCCTGGCTCCACGCCAGCGTCAGCACGCCGGCGGCGATCGCGCCGCCCGCTCCCGCCAGCAAGCCGGCGAGGGCGGCCGGCAGCAGCCAGCGGACGGCGCGCCACCCGTGGAGCTTCCGAAGGGTGGCCGTCGGCTCGATCATGACCTGGAACCGGTTCGGCGCCGCGGGCCAGCAGGCGAGGGCCGCTCCCACGCACAGCGGGAGCCACGGGGTGATCATCGCCGCCTCCTTCGGTTGCGCGGGAAAGCGTTCAGCAGCAAGGAAATCCGCACCAGCAGGAGACTCAGCACGCGATCGCCCCCGACGTCGGGAAGAGGTGCCGATCGACCGTCCACCGGCCCGCGCGCCACACCGGGACGACCCGCGCCCGGCCGTGTTCGGCGCGGAGGACACCGACCTCGGCGAGGCGACGGCGGCCACCCGGTTCGCGCCGCATGTGCAGCACCACGCGGATCGCGGCGACGAGCTGGCTGTGCACGGCGTCGCGGCCGAGGCCACCGAGCGCCGCCAGCGCCTCGATGCGGGCGGGCACCTCCGCCGGGGAGTTGGCGTGGATGGTGCAGGCGCCGCCGTCGTGGCCGGTGTTGAGCGCGGTGAGCAGGGCGCCGACTTCGGCGCCGCGGACCTCGCCGACCACGAGCCGGTCGGGGCGCATGCGCAGCGCCTGGCGCACGAGCTCGGGCAGGCCGACCGCGCCCGCACCCTCCACATTGGGCGGACGGGCGACGAGGCTGACGAACTGCGGGTGCGCGGGCTGCAGCTCGCCGGCGTCCTCGACGCAGACGATGCGTTCGCCCGGTTCGACGGCGCCGAGCAGTGCGGCCAGGAGGGTGGTTTTGCCCGCGCCCGTGCCGCCGGTGACGAGGAACGCCGCGCGCCTCGAGACGACGTTGCGGAGCAGCTTGGCGCCGGCGTCGTCGAACGCGCCGAGTTCGCCCAGGGTGGTGAGGTCGTGCGTCGCCGGGCGCAGGACGCGGAGGGACAGGCAGGTGCCGCCGGCCGCGATCGGTGGGAGGACGGCGTGCACGCGGATGCGGCCGTGGGGGCCGGTGCCGGGGAGCCAGCCGTCGACGTAGGGCTGTGCGTCGTCGAGACGGCGTCCGGCCGCGAGGGCGAGGCGCTGGGCCAAGCGGCGGACGGATTCTTCGCCTTTGAAGCGGATGCCGGTGCGGGTGAGGCCTTGTGGGCCGTCGGTCCAGACCTCGGCGGGGCCGGTGACGAGCACGTCGGTGGTCGCCGGGTCGTCGAGAAGCGGGGCGAGCGGGCCGGCGCCGACGAACTCGTCACGGGCCTGGCGGGCCGCGTCGAGCACGGCGTCGTGGCCGAGGGCGCCGCCCGCTTCGGCGCGGACGGCGGTCGCGACGGCGACCGGATCGGCTCGGCGGCGGTCGCCCGCGAGGCGGTTGCGGACGCGGTCCACGAAGTCGGTGGTCATGGGGTTGCCCGTCTTGGTCGGTTCGTGGGTTGCGGGATGGCCGGTGGGTGGTCGCGTGCTGCGGTGACGCGGGTGCCGGGCGGTGGGTCGACGCGCGGGCCGGGGCACGGCGGTGCCGCGGGGTGATCGCCACGCGATGCGGTGACGCGAGTGCCGGGCCGTGGGTCGGCGCGCGGAGCAGGGCACGGTGGTGCCGCAGGGCGGCCGCCACCCGATGCGGTGACATGGGTACCGGACGGTGGGTCGGCGCGCGGAGCGGGGCACGGCGGTGCCGCGGGGTGATCGCCACGCGATGCGGTGACGCGAGTGCCGGGCGGTGGGTCGGTGCGCGGGCCGGGGCGCGGCGGTGCCGCGGGGTGATCGCCGCGCGATGCGGTGACACGGGTGCCGGGCCGTGGGTCGGCGCGCGGAGCGGGGCGCGGTGGTGCCGCAGGGTGGCTGCCGCGCGATGCGGTGACGCGGGTGTCTGGCGACAGGCGTGAGGGAGCCGGAGGCTCCGGCTTGGGCTGCAGCAGTGCCGAGAACGCTTCCGCGCTTGCTGGGGCTCGGGTCAGAAGGTTGATGATCGTTGGCAGCAACAGCTCCGACACCCTCGTCGGGGCGGTTGTGGGGCGGAGGCCGGCCGCGGTGAAGGTCATCGGCTGGCCGCCTGGGCTTCTCGGCGGGCTGTCTGGAGGATTTGTGCTGCCGTTGTCGCCAGTGGGCCTCTTGGCTTCGTCGGGAACTCCGCGCGCTCCACTGCTCCCCAGAGGTTGCGCTCCGGGGGCATTGAGGCCATCAGGGGTGGGCCGATCAAGGTTTCCGTGTTCACGGACGGGTCCTTCGAGTGTCCACATGCCACGATCCCGATGCGGGCCGTCAGTTTCGACAGGCGGCCCAGGACCTTCTTCGCCGCCAGGCAGGCCCGGAATTCCATCGGCACCATCAGCAGGACCAGGTCGGCTCTCAGCGCCACCTCCTCGGCCGCCTCGTCGAGGCTGCGCGGGAGGTCGCATACCACCGTCCGGCCCGCGCGGCGGCCTGCGGTCAGGATCGCCGACAACGACTCGACGTCCGGGCCCTTGCCTTCGGGGCCGGACGCGAGCACCGGGAGGCTGCTGCCTCGATGGCTTCGCTGGGGGAGAGCCGCCGCCAGTGAGGAGACCGAGGCCCGGCCGCTCAGCTGGACGTCCGGCCAGCGTGTTCCGGGCGTCTTTTCCAAGCCGAGCAACACATCCAGGCCGCCGCTGAGCGGGTCGCAGTCCAGCAGCAACGCGCCTCCCGGGTCACGGGCGGCCGTGAGGGCCAGGGTTGCCGCGAACACCGACGCGCCCGCACCGCCTCGGCCGCCGACCACGCCGAGGACCAGGCCGGGTTGCTCCGCCGGTGTCTCGACGACGTCGGCGAACGCGCCGGCCAGCGCGGTTTCCTCTTCGGGCAACGAGATCACCCGCTCCACGCCGCCGCGGAACGCGTGCTCCCACGTCTCCGGGCCCGGGCTGCCCTTGCAGACCAGCAGGACCCCGCCGCGCGGGGGCAGGGCCGGTGGGTGCCGCACGGCTTCTTCGTCGAGGACCACCAGCGGCGCTCGGGCCCAGCGCCCGCTCGCCGCTGTCAGGTCCGGTGCGCTGTCGAGCTCGCAGCCCGCGACCGCGGCCACCCGCAGTATTTCGTCGAGCACGGTTTCGTCCGCGGCGATCACCAGCGGTCGTTCCCCCGTCATGCGTTCCTCCCCCGTCGTCGGTGCGGGCCGTGGGTGGCCCGGGTTCCACCGTCGCGGGCGGGGGTGGGGCGGCACAACGGGTCGGGCGGGCGGCTGTGGACAAGTGGGGTGTTGTGGACAACTGCCGCCCGTGCGCCCCGTTCGAACCGGTTCCGTGGGCGGGGCGTGGCAGGATCGACGCAGCTGCGGTGGAAATGGGCACGGACATCCGCACGCGAAGATTCCGTGCGCTTCGCGATCCATGATTCACAAGGAGCTGAGAAATGCCGAAGGTAAGCGGAAGGCAAAAAGGTCTCGGCGCAGAATGCGGAATCCCAGCCGGAAAAGGCAATCGGGAGGTAAGAGGGCGGCCCCCGCCAGGGGGGAGGGACGGGGGCCGCCGTGGGTTCAGCCCCGGGGGGTCGGACTGAACCGGCCCGGTTGGACACCGGGCTCCCTCACTGTAACTCCGCCCGGCGCCGGTTCGCGCATCGGATGAGGCACACAGTTCGATAACGGCACAGCGCGCCCGAAGTGCCTGCCTGTCATGGATTTTCCGCCCGGCGCGACGCGCGCGTGGTGGATCAACGGGACGCCCCGCGATCAAGCTCCTATCCTGGGCGGGTGGCCGAACCGAGCAGCGCGCCGTCGCGCATCTGGAAGCCGGGCCCGGAGCACGCGGTGGCCGCGTTCTTCGACCTGGACAAGACGATCATCGCTTCTTCGAGCGCGCTGGCGTTCAGCAAGCCCCTCCTCAAAGAAGGGTTGATCAACCGTCGCGCGGCGTTGCGAAGCGCATACGCGCAGCTCGTCTTCTCCCTCGCGGGCGCCGACGAGAACAAAACCGAGCGGCTGCGCGCCGAAGTTTCCGCGCTGTGCGCCGGCTGGGACGTCGCCCAGGTTTCGGCGATCGTGCGCGAGACGCTGCACGACGTCGTCGACCCGCTCGTGTACGCGGAGGCAGCCGAACTGATCGCGCGTCACCGCGAAGACGGACACGACGTGATCGTGCTGTCGGCGACCGGCGAAGAGGTCGTCGCGCCGGTGGCGGAGATGCTCGGCGCGACCCGGAGCGTGGCCACGCGGATGCAGATCGTCGACGGCCGCTACTCCGGCGAAGTCGACTTCTACTGCTACGGCGCCAACAAGGCCGTCGCCGCGAAGCAGCTCGCCGCTACGTACGGCTACGACCTCGCCGAGTGCTTCGCCTACACCGACTCGAGCACCGACATCCCGCTGCTTGAGGTCGTCGGGCACCCGCACGCGGTCAACCCGGACAAGCTCCTGCGGCGGGAGGCCCTCGAGCGCGGCTGGCCGATCCTGGCCTTCGACCGGCCGATGTCGCTGCGCACCCGGATCCCGACGCGATCGGCCGGAATGGTGGCCCTCGGCGTCGGCGCGGTGGCCGCCGGAGCGACCTGGTATGGCCTCAACCGTCGCCGTCGGTCGCGCTAGCCGGACACCCGCCACCCACACGGCCGTACGGCCTCCACTTTGCTTGGCCCAGCCCCGAATTGTCCGTCGCGGAGGGTGCCCATGTCACCCGATCCAGCCTCTGTACCGGTGCACCCGTCCGCGCACTTGAAGTGACCGGGCTCACGGCGTAGAAAGTAGGTGCGGACGTTCGGTCGGCCAGGGAACAGGTAGAAGAGAAGCCTGTTCCACCCCGGCAAACCTCCGTGCGCGGACTCCGGGTACCCACGCGCAGCGCGCCGCGGGAGGCTCGTCGTCTAGGGACTGCGTAGTGGGACGCCACACGCCGAGTCCATGTAGGTACGACCAGAGTTGCACGCTTGGTCGCCCGAGAAGTTCGCGCTTTGCAGGCGGCGCCCGTGGCTTCGGCTACGGGTGCCGCCTCGTCTATTTGGGGGGTCAAGCGGCGCGGAGACGTGCGGCCCGGGGCATCACGCGTGATTGGGGGATCGACACGCGGGGTTGGGGACGGGACTCCCGTGATTGGGGCCGGATCTCGCGTGACTGGGGCCGGATCTCGCGTGACTGGGGCCGGGACTCGTGTGACTGGGGGCGGGACTCGGGGGTGCAGGTTGCGGAGGGGGACTTTGCTACCGATCCGGGTACGACTGGCGCGTTCGCGCGGTCGGCCGATGGACATCGCCGGATTCGGTGAGTAGCTTCCCGATACTGGCGCCTCCGAGTGGACTTCTCACGTCCGACGGCGCCCGCTACTTTCTGGGAGGCTGAGTCGTGACGTCCCGAAATCGGAGGTTCCATGCGCTCGCCCTGCCCGTCGTGGGGGTGCTCGCCTTCACCGGTGTGGGTGTTGCGACCGCGGCGAGTGCACCGAGCGTGAGCGTGGACGCGCAGGCCGAGGCCGCGGCGACGCAGGCCCTGCGCGGGCTGACGCTCGAGCAGAAGGTCGGGCAGCTGTTCGTCACCTGGGTGAACGGCAAGACCGCCGACGAGGTCAACCCGAAGAACCAGGCCGACTTCGGCGTCGACACCGCCGCGCAGGTCGTCGCGAAGTACCACCTCGGCGGGGTTATCTACTTCAACAACGACTCGCGCGACAACTTCGACGACCCCGTGCAAGTCGCGAAGCTGTCCAACGGGCTCCAGAAGGCCGCCGTCACGAGCGGGGCGCACATCCCGCTGCAGATCGCCGCCGACCAGGAAGGCGGCACCGTCACGCGGATGGGTGCACCGGCCACCGAGTTCCCGAACGCCATGGCCATCTCCGCCGGGCGGGACACGAAGCGCGCGACGCAGGCCGCCACCATCCTCGGCCGGGAACTGCGGGCCGTCGGCATCAACCAGGACTTCGCGCCCGATTCGGACGTCAACTCCAACCCCGTCAACCCGGTCATCGGCGTCCGGTCCTTCTCCGGGCAGCCCGGCCTGGCCAGCGACTTCGTCACGGCCGAGGTCAAGGGCTTCGAGCAGTCCGTCGCGGCGACGGCCAAGCACTTCCCCGGGCACGGCGCCGCGCCGACCGACAGCCACACCGGGCTGCCGCGGATCGACAGCACCGAGGCGCAGTGGCGGGCCACCGACGTGCCGCCGTTCAAGGCCGCCATCAAGGCCGGCATCGACTCGATCATGACCGCGCACATCCAGTTCCCCAGCCTCGACCCGTCGCTCGAACCCGCGACGCTGTCGAAGCCGATCGTCACCGGGAAGCTGCGCGGCGAACTCGGCTACGACGGCGTCGTCATCACCGACTCGCTCGAAATGCAGGGCGTGCGCGAGATGCACAGCGACGCCGAGATCCCCGTCCTCGCCTTGAAGGCCGGCGTCGACCAGCTGCTCATGCCGGTGCACCTCGACGTCGCCATCAACGCGGTCCTCGCCGCGGTGAAGTCCGGTGACATCCCGATGCGGCGGATCGACCAGAGCGTGCTGCGCGTGCTGAAGCTCAAGTTCAAGAGCGGCATCCTGTTCTCGCCGTTCGTTGACCCGAACCGGGTGATGAAGACCGTCGGCACGCCGTCGAACCTCGCGACCGCCCAGGACATCGCCGATCGCGGCATCACGGCCGTCGCGAACGACGCCGGTCTCCTGCCCCTGAAGCAGAAGCCCGCGACCGCGCTCGTCACCGGCTGGGGCGTCTCCACGACGACGACCCTCGCGCAGAAGCTGACCGCCCACGGCACAGCCGCGACGGCCTACCAGACCGGCCAGACGCCGACGGACGCCCAGGTCGCGCAGGCCGTCGCCAAGGCGCAGACCGCCGACCTCGTCGTCGTGCTGACGAACAACATCGCCACCTACCCCCTGCAGACCAAGCTGCTCGACGCCCTCCAGGCCACCGGGAAGCCGGTCGTCGCGGTCGCCGCGCAGATCCCGTACGACGCCGGCTACCCGAGCGCGGTGAAGACGTGGCTGGCCACCTACGGCTACATCGGGCCGACCCTGGAGGCGCTGGCCAAGGTCGTCCTCGGTGAGACGAAACCGGTCGGGAAGCTGCCGGTCGACATCCCGGCGGGCGCCGACGTGCAGACCGTGAAGTACCCCTTCGGCCACGGGCTGACCTGGTGAACCTCAACCGGCGGCACTTCCTCGGCGCGAGCGCGCTCGCCGTCCCCGTGCTGGCGGGCGGCTCGGCCGTGGCCGGAGCCCAACCCGAAGCGGCGGAGACGGCCGGCCGGGTCCTCACCGGCGCGGAGCAGCTGGCCACGCAGGGCTGGCGCTCCCTCAAGGGCCGCAAGCTGGGCGTGCTGTCGAACCCGACCGGCGTCCTGCTGGACGGCGACCACATCGTCGACTCGATGGTCGCCGCCGGCGTGAAACCGGTGGCGGCCTTCGGCCCGGAACACGGCTTCCGCGGCAGCGCGCAGGCAGGCGGCTCCGAAGGCGACTACACCGACCCTCGCACCGGCGTCCCGGTCTACGACGCGTACGGCGTCGACGCGACGAAGCTCGCTTCGCTGTTCACCAAGGCGGGCGTCGACACGGTCGTCTTCGACATCGCCGACGTCGGCGCGCGCTTCTACACCTACATCTGGTCGCTCTACACGGCGATGGTGGCCGCGGCGCAGGTCAAAGCCGCATTCGTCGTGCTCGACCGGCCGAACCCGCTCGGCGGCCGCGCGGCCGGGCCGGTGCTCGACCCGAAGTTCGCCTCGGGGATCGGGCGGCAGCCGATCGCGCAGCAGCACGGCATGACCGTCGGCGAGCTCGCCCGCTTCTTCGCCGGGGAGTTCCTGCCGGGCGCAGAGCTGAAGCTCGACGTCGTCCAGGTCCGCGGCTGGCAGCGCGACACGCCCTTCGACCGGACCGGGCTGAACTGGGTGCTGCCAAGCCCGAACATGCCGACGCCGGACACCGCGCTCGTCTACCCGGGCACCGGGATGTTCGAGGGCACCGTGTTCTCCGAGGGCCGCGGCACGACCCGGCCGTTCGAGATCATCGGCGCGCCCGGGCTCGACTGGCGCTGGCGCGAGAAACTCGAAGACGAGCAGCTGCCCGGAGCGAAGTTCCGCGAGACCTACTTCGTCCCGACGTTCAGCAAGTTCGTCAACCAGACGTGCGGCGGCGTGCAGCTGTCCGTCAGCGACCCACGTGCCTTCGACGCGATCCGGACCGCGGTCGCCATGCTCGTCACGGCGAAGGCCCTGCACCCGGACGTGTTCGCCTGGCGGCCCGACAACTACATCGACAAGCTGTCCGGCTCCGACCGGCTCCGGACCATGATCGACGCCGGCGCGGGGGTCGACGAGGTCACCGGCGCCTGGCGGGCCGAGCTGGCCGGGTTCGACCGGAGACGCCGCCACTACCTGCTGTACCGCTGAGGGGGAGACTCGTGCGTGCTAGGAAGGTGCTCGTCGCGGCCACCGGCGTGCTGGTCGCGCTGACCACTCTGACTGTGTCCGACTCGGGAGCCAGCGCCATCACCAGCCACGATCCGGCGGCCGGCCGCTTCGACCGGCCGCAGCAGGGGTTCGCCCCGCCGTGGACGACGCTGCGCGACGGGCGGCCCCAGGACGTCGGCCTCGACCCGGCGCCGGTCGAGGCCGCCGAGGACTTCCTGGCGAGCTGGACGAAGCCGGACGCCTCCGGGCACCCGCACTTCTCCGGGGCGGTCGGCCTCCTCGCGCACGACGGCGTGGTCGTCGACCGGTACGCGGTCGGCGGCGCGCTGCGGTACGCCGACGCGGCGGGCACCGAACTGCCCGCGGACCAGCAGGTCCCGATGAAGAACGACACGATCTTCGACATGGCTTCGATCTCGAAGCTGTTCACCTCGATCGCCGTCATGCAGCTGGTCGAACGCGGGCAGTTCACCATCGACACCCCGGTCAGCCGCTTCTTCCCGGAGTTCGCCACCGGCGACAAGGCCGCCATCACGGTCAAGATGCTGCTCACGCACGTCTCCGGGTTCGACGCCGACCCGATCCCGTCGCTCTGGGCGGGTTACCCGGACATCCCGTCGCGCCGGCAGGCGGTGCTCGACAGCCCGCTGAAGAACAAGCCGGGCACGACGTACCTCTACTCGGACATCAACCTGCTCACGCTCGGCTTCATCGTCGAGAAGCTGACCGGGCAGTCCCTCGACAAGGTCGTCCACGACCGGATCACCGCGCCGCTCGGCATGACCGACACCGGGTACAACCCGCCCGCCGCCAAGCTGGCCCGGATCGCCGCGACGGAGTTCCAGGCGAACCCGCCGCGCGGGATGGTGCGCGGCAGCGTGCACGACGAGAACGCGTGGTCGCTCGGCGGCGTCGCCGGGCACGCCGGCGTGTTCAGCACCGCCGGTGACATGGCCACGCTCGCCCAGGCGATCCTCAACGGCGGCAGCTACCGCGGGCACCGGATCCTGCGGCAGGACACCGTCCGGCAGCTGCTGACGAACTACAACCAGCAGTTCCCGGACGACTCGCACGGCCTCGGCTTCGAGCTCGACCAGCCCTGGTACATGGGCGCGCTGGCGTCGCCGGTCACCGCCGGGCACACCGGCTACACCGGAACGACGCTGGTCATCGACCCGGAGTCCCGGTCGTTCGCGATCCTGCTGACCAACCGGGTGCACCCGAGCCGGAACTGGGGCTCGATCAACACCGCCCGCCAGGTCTGGGCGACGTCGCTGGCCAGGGCCATGGCGGTGCGGCCGGTGGCCGGGAAGGACGCCTGGGCGAGCACGCTCGGTAACGCCGCCGTTGCTACGCTGAGTACCCGGGCTTTCACCACGCATAGTGATCAAGCGCGCGTCTCGTTCGCTGCCTTCGTGGACACCGAGGGCCCAGGTGATCCACTTCAGCTGCAAGCGAGCACCGACGGCGTTAACTGGCAACCGATCGCCCTATCGGTTTCCGGACCGGGCGCACCCTCCGGAATCGTGACGTCGCTCTCCGGACACGGGCACCGCGCCTGGTGGCGGGTGGTGGGCACGCTGCCGCAGGGCGCGTCGGTGAGCCTGCGCTGGCGTTACAGCACCGACCCGAATTACACGGGACGAGGAGTTTCGGTGGACGGTGTGAAAGTCACCGAGAGCGGCCGATCACTCCTCGACGGTGAACGAGACCCGGCCGTTTTCACTGCGGAGGGTTGGCAGTTGACCTCTCGGTGACCGGCCGGTCGCCGAACGTCCACCGCCGGCCGGATTTTACCGTCCCTTTGCCGCTTGCACCGCGACACTAAGTTGCCAAGTCGTTAGCTTGACCTCGTTAACAAGGTCGACCTGGTTGGCGACTTTCTGGTCAGTGATTAATCGCAAATCCAGATCCGCAGACACGGACGGGTTGCGATCCGACCGAAGGGTGTGGGTAGCCTTGTCGCAGATGCCAACGGTTAGTAACTTTCCGACGGTGAGTGATACCGAATCCGTAGTCGGCACGGCACCGTCCGAGGCCGTATCGGTCCAGACGGCCGTGCGGGACGCCGACTCCAGCCCGCTGGTGCGGATCCGGTCCCTGCTCCCCGGCCTGGCCCGCGCCGAACAGCGCGTGGCCAAGGTGGTGCTGGAAGACCCCGCGTCGGTGGCGCGGCGCAGTATCACCGAGGTGGCCCTGGCCGCCAACACGAGCGAGACCACGGTGACCCGGTTCTGCAAGGCCGTCGGGGTCGGCGGGTACCCGCAGCTGCGCATCGCGCTGGCCGCGGACACCGCGCGCACCGAGGCGCGCACCACGCGCAACCTCGGCGGCGAGATCGGCCCGGAGGACGACCTGGCCGCCGTGATCGGCAAGGTCAGCTTCGCCGACGCCCGTGCCGTCGAGGAGACGGCCGACCAGCTCGAGGTCGCCACCCTCGAGCGGGTGATCGAGGTCGTCGCGAACGCCGGCCGCGTGGACGTCTACGGCGTGGGCGCCAGCGCGTTCGTCGCCGCCGACCTGCAGCAGAAGCTGCACCGCATCGGCCGCGTGTGCTTCGCGTGGTCGGACACGCACATCATGCTCACCTCGGCCGCGGTGCTGAGCCCCGGTGACGTCGCGATCGGCGTCTCGCACACCGGCGCGACCACCGACACCGTCGAGGCACTGCGCGTGGCGCGCGAGCACGGCGCGATCACCATCGCCGTGACGAACTTCCCGCGGTCCCCGATCACCGAGGTCGCCGATCATGTTTTGACGACCGCGGCCCGGGAAACCACGTTCCGTTCGGGAGCGACGGCGAGCCGGATCGCCCAGCTCACCGTCATCGACTGCCTGTTCATCGGGGTCGCGCAGCGGCACATGGACGCGTCGGTCAGCGCGCTGGACGCGACCAGGGACGCAGTCGGCTCGCACCGCTTGGGGGTCAGGCCGGACGGTCGTCGCCGTCCGCGGGAAACCGGCAAGTAATGACCGGAGAAACTGTGAGGCGCATGATGACCGTCCCCGTGCAGGCGGTGCACGTCGATTCGCCGACCGAGACCCGCAATCCCCGCACCAAGGACATCGACCTGATGTCCACCGCGGGGATCCTGGGCGCGATCAACGCCGAGGACCGCACGGTCCCCGGTGCCGTGGCCGCGGTGCTGCCCCAGGTGGCGCGCGCGGTGGACCACGCGGTGGACGCCCTGCGGGCCGGGGGCCGGGTGCACTACGTCGGCGCGGGCACGTCCGGGCGGCTGGCCACCTTGGACGCGGCCGAGCTGGTGCCGACGTTCAACGTGCCGGGCGACTGGTTCATCGCGCACCACGCCGGCGGCGAGCGCGCGCTGCGGCACGCCGTCGAAAACGCGGAGGACGACTCGGCGGCGGGGGCCGCCGAGATGGCCGCGATGGTGCAGCCCGGCGACTTCGTGCTGGGCTTGACGGCGTCGGGCAGGACGCCGTACGTGCTGGGTGCGCTGCTGGCGGCGTCCCGCCAGGGTGCCCGGACCGGGCTGGTCTCGGGCAACGCCAAGGCCGCGAAGCCGGCCGGGGTGGACGTGCTCATCGCCGTCGACACCGGTCCGGAGGCGATCGCCGGCTCGACCCGGATGAAGGCGGGCACGGCGCAGAAGATGATCCTGACGTCGTTCTCCACGGCGACGATGATCAAGCTGGGCCGGACCTACTCCAACCTGATGGTCAGCATGCGGGCGACGAACGCGAAGCTGCGCGGCCGGACCATCCGGATCCTGCAGGAAGCCACCGGCATGACGATGGCGGACTGCTCGGACGCGCTCACCGAGGCCGGGGGCGACCTCAAGGTGGCGCTGGTGCACTTGCTGTCCGGCGAGGACGTCAAGAGCGCCGCGAAGGCTCTGCACGCGTCGGGCGGGCACGTGCGCAAGGCGTTGGACAACCTCAGGGTGCGAGCAAGCTAGATCTTCACCTGTTCATCTGTCTAACCTCTCAGATGAGGAAGGGCAGGTGGCGATGGCGGGCACGGACGAGGACTCGCGGCGCAGGCTGTCGCGTCGCGAGTGGGTGTCGATCGGCGGGATGGGCGGAGTCATCCTGCTGCTGAACGTCGTGGGCTGGGGCGTGCTCACGGCGTTCGTCGCGCCGCACCACTACGCGCTGGGCACGTCCGGCGTGTTCGGGATCGGGCTGGGCGTCACGGCGTTCACGCTCGGCATGCGGCACGCGTTCGACGCCGACCACATCGCCGCGATCGACAACACGACCCGCAAGCTGATGGGCGACGGCCAGCGGCCGCTGTCGGTCGGGTTCTGGTTCTCCCTCGGGCACTCGACGATCGTGTTCGTGCTGTGCCTGCTGCTGTCGCTGGGCGTCCGCGCGCTGGCCGGGCAGGTCGAGGACGACTCGTCGGCGCTGCACCAGGCGACCGGCGTGATCGGGACGTCGGTGTCCGGGGTGTTCCTGTACGTGATCGCGATCCTCAACCTGGTGGTGCTCGTCGGGATCCTGCGGGTGTTCCGGCAGATGCGCCGCGGCGAGTTCGACGAAGCCGCGCTGGAACACCAGCTGGCCAACCGCGGCGTCATGAACCGCCTGCTGCGCGGCGCGACGAAGGCCGTGCGCAAGCCGTGGCACATCTACCCGGTCGGGCTGCTGTTCGGGCTGGGCTTCGACACGGCGACCGAAATCGGCCTGCTCGTGCTGGCCGCGGGCGCGGCGACGTTCGCGCTGCCCTGGTACGCGATCCTCGTGCTGCCGATCCTGTTCGCGGCCGGGATGAGCCTGTTCGACACCGTGGACGGCTGTTTCATGAACTTCGCCTACGGCTGGGCGTTCGCGAAGCCGGTGCGCAAGATCTTCTACAACATCACGGTGACGGCGCTGTCGGTCGCGGTGGCGCTGCTCATCGGGACGATCGAGCTGGTGTCGATCCTCGCCGAAAAGCTGGACATCACGTCCGGGCCGCTCGCCGCGATCGCCTCGGTGAACCTGGACTACGTCGGGTTCGGGATCGTCGGGCTGTTCGTGCTGACGTGGGCCGTCGCGCTGGCGGTGTGGCGGTTCGGGCGGATCGAAGAGAAGTGGTCGGCGAAGCTGTCCGGTTAGGAAGCGGCGTCCGAGATGCTCTTCGCTTCCCTCGCACCGGCTTCGAACGCTTCGCAGCAGAAGAGCAGCCACTCGCGTACGCCCTCGGGCGTCCCGCTCGCGAATCCCTCGGCCGCTTCGAGGTAACGCGGGACCCGGCGGAAGAACGTCACTTCGGGCACGCTCAACGACTTCGGGTCCAGGCCCGTCGCCACCATCGTCAGCCGGGCGGCCGCTCGCGCGACGACGCCGTCCGCGCTGCCGAACGGCTTGAGCGCCAGCAGTTCCCCGTGGACGACCGCCGTCAGGACCGGGCCCGGCACCGACGTCGCCCCGGTCACCAGCTGGGCCAGCAGCTCCAGCCGGCCGCCGCCGGAGTGCGGGCGCCCCAACGCGTCGAGGTCTTCGACGAGGTCCGCCGCGGCCAGGACGTGCAGGCGCGCCAACGCTTGCAGCGGCGCCCGGCGCCACGTCGGCAGCAGCGACTCCAGGGTCTCCGCGACGCGCAGCGCGCCCGCGAGGACCGGGTCGGCGACCGCGCCGTCGAGGGGCAGTTCCGGGTTCGCGCCTTCGATGCCGGCCGACGCGCGGGCGGCGCGCACGGACGCTTCCGCCGCCGTCGCCGCGCCGCCGCGGAGATTCGCCGGGAGGCGGTGGACCGCAAATACCGCGTCCTGCGCGGACTTCGCCGCCGCCGCGACGCCTTCGAGGTCGAGGAGGGGCTTCAAGGGGTCGCTCATGCGTCGAGCACCTGTCCTTCGCGGGTGACCACGGGCGGCAGGACCGACCACGGGAAGTTGATCCAGCGGTCGGTGTGCCGCCAGACGTACTCGCACTTCACCGTCGAATGCGGCTTCTCGTAGACGACGGCCGAGCGGACCTCGGCGACGTGCTCGAGGCAGAAGTCGCGGACCAGCTTGAGCGTGGCGCCGGTGTCGGCGACGTCGTCGGCGATCAGCACCTTCTTGCTCGTCAGGTCGACGACGTTGGGCACCGGCGGCAGCATCACCGGCAGGTCGAGGCGCTGGTCGACGCCGGTGTAGAACTCGACGTTCATCACGTGCAGGTTCTTGACGTCGAGCGCGTAGCCGAGCGCGCCCGCCACGAACAGGCCGCCGCGGGCGATGGAGAGGATGAGGTCCGGCGCGAAGCCGTCTTCGGCGATGGTGTGAGCCAGTTCACGGCTCGCCGTGCCGAACAGCTCCCAGCTCAGCTCTTCCCGCTCTTCGGCCATCGAGCCCGCCCTTCCGTCGTGGTCCGCCGAGCATAGGCAACCCGCAAGTGGCCTCTGAAAATGATCAGAAATTGGCCCTGCTGGGCAGCCACTGGCCGATCTACCGTGGTCGCGTGACCGACTGGAACACCCGACCGACCCTGTCCGGCGAGCACGTCCGCCTGGAGCCGCTGTCCCCCGAGCACGCCAAGGGCCTCCTGGAAGCCGGCGCCGACCCGGGCATCTGGGCGTGGCTGAGCAGCCGGCAGCCGCGGGACCTCCCCGCGGCCGAGCGGCTGGTCGAGCAGGCGCTCGCCGACCCCGATCGCCGGGCGTTCGCGCAGATCGACGTCCCCTCCGGCCGGGTCGCCGGGACGACGTCGTACTACCAGGTCGTCGAGAAGCACCGGATCCTGTCGATCGGCCACACGTGGATCGGCGCGGACTGGCAGCGCACCGGGCTGAACACCGAGTCGAAGCTGCTCCTGCTCACGCACGCGTTCGAAACCCTTGGCGCGCAACGGGTCGCGTGGGAGACGGACATCCGGAACCTTCGCTCGCAACGCGCCATCGAGCGGCTTGGCGCGCTTCGCGAAGGCATCCTGCGCGCGCACCGGATCCGGCCGGACGGGTCGTCGCGCGACACCGTCCTCTACTCGATGCTCGCGCCGGAGTGGCCGGCCGCGAAGGCTCGGCTGAACGAACGCTTAGTCACCGGGGCTCGCCTGGCACGGTGAACCGGGCGGCCAACGTGGGTGCAACCTTTTACAAGGCGGACTAACGTCGCTAGCGTGCCGCTAGCCGTCATGTCGGCGCACTACAGGAGGCCTTGCAACCATGACCGAGCAGTCCCCAGCCCTGGACAACCTGCTCACCGAGAGCCGCACCTTCCCGCCCAGTGACGAATTCGCTGGCCAGGCCAATGCGAAGGCCGATCTCTACGCCGAGGCGGACGCCGACCGCGAAGCGTTCTGGGCCAAGCAGGCCGAGCGGCTCACGTGGGACACGAAGTGGACCACGGTACTGGACTGGACCAATGCGCCCTTCGCGAAGTGGTTCGTCGGCGGCAAGCTGAACGTCGCCTACAACTGCGTCGACCGGCACGTCGAGTCCGGCCACGGCGACCAGGTCGCGATCCACTGGGTCGGCGAGCCGGGCGACACCCGGGACATCACCTACGCCGAGCTGAAGACCGAAGTTTCCAAGGCTGCCAACGCACTCGCGTCGCTGGGCGTCACGGCCGGCGACGTCGTGGCGATCCAGCTGCAGATGGTCCCCGAGGCCATCTTCGCGATGCTCGCGTGCGCGAGGATCGGCGCGCTGCACAACGTCGTCTTCGGCGGCTTCTCGCCGACGGCGCTGCGGGCCCGCGTCGACGACGCCGCCGCGAAGATCGTGATCACCTCCGACGGCCAGTTCCGCCGCGGCAAGGCCGCGCCGATGAAGGCCAACGTCGACGAAGCGCTCGACGGCGCCGAGACCGTCGAGAAGGTCATCGTCGTCAAGCGCACGGGCGACAAGCTCGAGGGCGACGTCCCGTGGACCGACGGCCGCGACCTCTGGTGGCACGAGCTCGTCGACGGACAGTCCGAAGAGCACACTCCCGAAGCCTTCGACAGCGAGCACCCGCTGTTCATCCTCTACACGTCCGGGACGACCGGGAAGCCGAAGGGCATCCTGCACACTTCGGGCGGCTACCTGACGCAGACCGCGTACACGCACCACAACGTCTTCGACCACAAGGCCGGCGAGGACGTCTACTGGTGCACCGCGGACATCGGCTGGATCACCGGCCACAGCTACATCGTCTACGGCCCGCTCGCGAACCGCGTCACGCAGGTCGTCTACGAAGGCACGCCGAACACCCCGCACGAGGGGCGGCACTGGGAGATCGTCCAGAAGTACAAGGTCTCCCTCTACTACACCGCCCCGACGCTGATCCGCACGTTCATGAAGTGGGGCGCGGAGATCCCGGAGAAGTACGACCTGTCGTCGCTGCGCGTGCTGGGTTCGGTCGGCGAGCCGATCAACCCGGAGGCGTGGATCTGGTACCGCGAGAACATCGGCGCGGGCCAGACGCCGATCGTCGACACGTGGTGGCAGACCGAAACCGGCGCGATCATGATCTCGCCGCTGCCGGGCGTCACCTCGACCAAGCCGGGCTCGGCACAGAAGGCGCTGCCAGGCATCTCCGCGAAGGTCGTCGATGACCAGGGTGTCGAGGTCGGGCCCGGCGGTGGCGGGTACCTGGTGCTCGACAAGCCGTGGCCGTCGATGCTGCGCGGCGTCTGGGGCGACGAGGAGCGCTTCCGCGACACGTACTGGTCGCGCTTCAAGGACCAGGGCTTCTACTTCGCCGGCGACGGCGCGAAGTACGACAACGACGGCGACGTCTGGCTGCTGGGCCGCGTCGACGACGTGATGAACGTGTCCGGCCACCGGATCTCGACGACCGAGGTCGAGTCGGCGCTGGTCTCGCACCCGACGGTGGCCGAGGCCGCGGTCGTCGGCGCGACCGACCCGACGACCGGCCAGGGCATCGTCGCGTTCGTGATCCTGCGCGGCAACGCCGTCGACGGCGGCGAAGAGGCCATCCAGGCGCTCCGCAACCACGTCGCGAAGGAGATCGGGCCGATCGCGAAGCCGCGGCAGATCATGGTCGTGCCGGAGCTGCCGAAGACGCGCTCGGGCAAGATCATGCGCCGCCTGCTGCGCGACGTCGCGGAGAACCGGCAGGTCGGCGACGTCACCACGCTGGCCGACTCGTCGGTGATGGACCTGATCTCGTCGGGCCTGAAGTCGGGCAAGTCGGAGGAGTGAGCTAGCGTTCTCCCCGTCAGAGCCCTTCCGGCTTCGCGCCGGGAGGGCTCTGTCATGACACCCCCGAGTGGCACGAGTCGAACGCATGTTCTACGCTGTGCCGCGAACCACACCCCCTTCCCGGGCAAGGAGACGACACGACGATGACCGTGGATGTCCTGACGCACGACGAGGAAACGGCTTCGGCTCCGGTTTCCGCTCCGGTTCCGGCTTCGGAGGTTTCCGCCGACGAGGCGGCCGTCACCGAGTCGGCGTCCCCGGCCCCCTCGGAGGACTCGCCCGAGCCCGCCGCCGAGGAGGCCCCGAAGCCGAAGCGCGGCCGCCCGAAGGGCGCGGCGACGGCGTCGACGGCGAAGAAGACCCGCACGGTCGAACTGACCCTCACGGTCACCGGCACCGCCGACGGCGAGTGGCAGGCCGAGCTGAAGAACGGCTCGAAGTGGGTCGCGAAGGGCCTCGAGATCCCGGCCGCGGCGGTCTCGCGGGCGGCGAAGGAGCTGCACAGCGACCTGTCCGGCCCGATCGACGAGGTGATCAACCAGGCCCGCGAGGCGCAGGCCGCGAAGGTCGCCGCGCTGGAGGCCGAGCTCGAGAAGGCCAAGCAGGCCCTCGCCGAGCTGGACGCCTGAGCTTCACTCCAGGAGACGCCCGGTCCGCCTCGCGCGGGCCGGGCGTTTCCGCTTTTCCGACCGGCTCCAAGCGCCCCAATGTGGCGTTGGTTGCGTTCAACGCACCGAACGCCACATTGGGTGCATCTGACGCACCGAACGCCACATTGGGGCGCTTCAGGCGATCGGTGGGCGGGCCGGCAGGGGTGACTTGAACTCGACCCACATCGCGTCCGTCAGCGCCTCGACGTGGTGGGTTGCCCCGCGTGGGTGTACGACCGAATCGCCCGGCTCGAGGACGGCCTCGACGCCCTCCACCGCGCCCCGCAGGCGGCCCGACAGCACGTAGACGATCGAGTCGTGGTCGTGCGCGTGTGGTGGCGAGGCCACGCCCGCCGGGTAGTGGATCAAGTAGGCCAGGCCGGTCGCCGCTCGCTCCAGCAGCCGGAAGCGGCCCTCGCCGCCCAGCAAGGGCAAGCCCTCCACCGTGACCAGCGGCTGCCACACCTGCTCTTCCATCCGCCCATCATGACCCAGCGCAGCTGAGAGTCCACACTGGACCGGCTTAGGTAAGGCATGTGTTATTTAGGCGGACCTGACAAAAAAGGCAGGTCTCGCCACGATTCCGCGTTCGTGTTTCACTGTTCTCGTGACCGAAACGATCGACGGTGACGCCGTGGAGCACACGCACGAACCACACCAGGGCGTGGGCGGGAAACTGAACTGGCTGCGGGCCGGGGTGCTCGGGGCGAACGACGGCATCGTGTCCGTCGCCGGCATCGTCGTCGGCGTGGCCGGGGCGACCACGGAAAGCACGACGATCCTCACCGCCGGAATCGCCGGGCTCGTCGCCGGCGCCTTTTCCATGGCCGGCGGGGAATACGTTTCCGTCAGCACCCAGCGCGACACCGAACAGGCGCTGCTCCGGCTCGAAAAGCAGGAACTGAAGACGATGCCGGAGGCCGAGGAGCGCGAGCTCGCCGAGATCTACCAGGAAAAGGGGCTCTCGCCGGACCTCGCGAGCCAGGTCGCCCGCGAACTGACCGAAAAGGACGCCCTGCAGGCGCACGCGGAAGCCGAGCTCGGCATCGACCCGGACAACCTGACCAGCCCGTGGCAGGCCGCGTGGGCGTCGCTGCTCGCTTTCTCCATCGGCGCGCTGCTGCCGATCCTGTCCATCGCCTGGGCCGGTGTCTCCCTGCGGGTGTGGGCGTGCGCGGCCGCGGTCGTCGTCGGCCTGACGCTGACGGGGTACGTCAGCGCCAGGCTCGGCGACGCGAACGTGGGGCGCGCGATCGTCCGCAACGTCGGCGTCGGCGCCCTCACCATGGTCGTGACCTACTTCGTCGGCGTCGTCTTCGGGGTCACCGTGGGCTAGTGCACGCCCTTCATCAGCTTGCGGATGAACGGGATGCCCAGGAACAGCAGCACGCCGACCCCGATGGCGACCAAACCGACCGTGCTGAAGTACGGCGCTTCGTCGTCGACCGAGTAGTACTCGGCCAGCTTGCCGGACATCGCCGTGCCGAACGAGATCGACAGGAAGTTCAGCGCCACCATCTGCGTCCGGAACGCTTCGGGCGCGAGCTTCGTCGACAGCGACAGCCCCACCGGGGACAGGCACAGCTCGGCGATCGTGAACACGAACAGGATGCCGACCATCGCGAGGATCGGGCTCGCGTTCTTGCCGCTGCCCACCATCGGCAGGAACAGCAGGAACGCGGCGCCCATCAGCACCGTGCCGAGGACGAACTTCATCGGCGTCGACGGCTGCCGCTCGCCGAGCTTCGTCCACAGCGCCGCCAGCACCGGGGCGAAGACGATGATGAACACCGGGTTGATCGAGTTGACCCAGGACACCGGCATCACCCAGCCGAACAGGTCCCGGTCCAGCCGCTGGTCGGTGTAGGCCGCGACGACCGTGAACTGCTGCTGGTACAGCGAGAAGAACACCGCGCTGGCGATGAACATCGGGATGAAGGAGAACACCCGGCTGCGCTCGACGGCGGTGATCTTGCCGCTGGTCAGGATGACCAGGAAGTAGATCACCGAGATCACGCCGACCACCCACACGACGACGTCGGCGAGGTTGTTCGGGTTGACGACACCGGTGACGACCAGGGTCACCACCGCGGCCACCAGCAGGACGGCGGCACCGATGGCCAGCGCGCGCTGCGACGACGGCAGCGGGTTCGGCACCTCTTTCGCCTTGTCGCCGAGGTTCTTGCGGCCGAACGTGTACTGCGTCAGGCCGAGCGCCATGCCGATCGCGGCGAGGCCGAACCCGAGGTGGAAGCCGACCTCCGTCTGGGCCAGGCCGGTCAGCAGCGGGCCGACGAAGCCACCGAGGTTGACGCCCATGTAGAAGATCGTGAAGCCCGCGTCGCGCCGTTCGTCGCCTTCGGCGTAGAGCGTGCCGACGATCGCCGTCGCGTTGGACTTCAGCCCGCCGCTGCCGACCGCGACGCACACGAGGCCGACACCGATGCCGGCCAGGCCCGGCAGCAGCGCCAGGCTGATGTGCCCGATCATGATCAGCACGGCGCTGTAGAACAGCGTCCGCTCGGAGCCGAGGAGGCGGTCGGCCACCCACGCGCCGATGACGGCCGAGAGGTACACCAGGCCGCCGTACGCGCCGACGATGCCGAGCGCGGACTCCTGCGCGAGGCCCAGCCCGCCCTGCTCGACCTGGTAGTAGAGGTAGATCGGCAGGATGCCGAGCATCCCGTAGTAGGAGAACCGCTCCCACATCTCGACGCCGAAGAGGTTCGCCAGTCCTCGTGGGTGCCCGAAGAACCTCGTGTCCTGCTGGACCTCGGTTGAGGTGCTCACAACTCGTCTTCCTTTGTCTAGGGACTTCGTTGTCGTTTCGCATGCTAAGAGTCCAGCTGGTTACCCACCACCGGCACCCCGTGTGACAGCGGTCATGACAATGGGTGACAAAGGGCTGGTAAAATCGGACCACGGTGCGCCGGGAAGCCTGGTCGGCAACAGTGATCAGCGACCCCTGGAGCCGCCCCGATGACCCGCCCGTTCAGCGAATTCGCCCGGTACCTGCGCACCGAAACGACCGGCGGGCTGATCCTGCTCGGCGCCACGGCCGTCGCGCTGCTCTGGGCCAATTCGCCGCTGCGGGACAGCTACCACGCGCTACGCGACTTCCGGCTCGGCCCGGAATTCCTGCACCTGGACCTGACGATCGGCGACTGGGCGAAGGACGGCCTGCTCGCCCTGTTCTTCTTCGTCGCCGGGCTGGAACTCAAGCGCGAGCTCGTCATCGGCGAGCTGTCCCGGTTCAAGCAGGCGATCCTGCCGGTCGTCGCCGCGCTCGGCGGCATGATCGTGCCCGCGCTCGTCGCCCTGTCCGTGGGCTGGGGGACGCCGGGCATCGAACGGGCCTGGGCGATCCCGGTCGCCACGGACATCGCGTTCGCGCTCGGCGTGCTCGCGCTGACGGCGTCGAACCTGCCGTCGAGCGCGCGGGTCTTCCTGCTGTCCCTGGCCGTGGTGGACGACCTCGGCGCGATCATCGTCATCGCCGTGCTGTTCACGACGGGCTTCGACCTGGTCGCCGTGGCCGTGGCCGTTGTCGCGCTCGCCCTCTACGCGTTCCTGCAGCACCGCCGCGTCCGGACGCCGTGGCTGTACGTCCCGCTGGCGCTGATCACCTGGGTCGCGGTGCACTCGGCGGGCATCCACGCCACGATCGCCGGCGTCGCGCTGGGCCTGCTCACCCGCGTCCGCGCCGACGAGGGCGAGGCCGAGGCCCCCGCGCTGCGCCTGGAACACCGGCTCCAGCCGTGGTCGGCGGCCGTCGCCGTACCGGTGTTCGCGCTGTTCGCGGCCGGGATCTCGGTCAACGCCGACGCGCTCGGCGCGGTGTTCACCACGGCGTTGCCGCTCGCGGTGCTCGCCGGGCTGCTCGGGGGCAAGGTCGTCGGCATCCTCGGGGCCAGCCTGCTCGCCGTGAAGCTGCGGCTGGCGGAGAAGCCGCGCGGGATGGGCTGGCGGGACATCGCCGCGTTGTCCGTGCTCGGCGGGGTCGGGTTCACGGTGAGCCTGCTGATCGCGGAGCTCGCGTTGCCGGGTGAGACGAGCGAGCTGGCGAAGGCGGCGGTGCTGATCGCGTCGGCGGCAGCGTCCCTGCTGGCGGCGGCCTTGCTACTCCGTCGTAGCAAGGTTCATGCGCGAATCTCCGACACACTGTGAGTCCGCCGCGCCCGGTTTCGGGACACATGGCACGATGACCCGGTGAGCAGCCCCAAACACGAACGCACCCCCGACGGCGTGGGGGCCGTGCCTTACCTCCCGCTGTCCTCCGCCTCCGACGTCCCCGGCGACCAGTCGATCGGCCGGCTGGTCGGCGACGCGACCCAGCACATCTCCACCCTGGTCAGGGCCGAGATGGAGCTGGCGAAGTCCGAGCTGGTCGGCGAGGTGAAGAAGGGCCTCAAGGGGGCCGTCTTCTTCCTGATCGCGCTGACGGTCTTCCTGTACAGCACGTTCTTCCTGTTCTTCTTCGCGGCCGAGGGGCTGGCCGAGTGGGTGCGGTACCGCTGGATCGCGTTCGGCATCGTGTTCGTCCTGATGCTGCTCGTCGCGGGCGCGGCCGGCTTCCTGGGCTACCGCAAGGTGAAGAAGTTCAAGGCACCGGAGCGGACCATCGCCAGCGTCAAGGAGACCGCCGCCGCGCTCAAGCCGCAGCGCGCGCCCGAAGCCGGCGTGACCACGCGCGACTGAGTCGTTGCACGCGTCCCCCGACCCGTCGATCGTCCGGCTCGACGGCCCGTGGGTCCACCGCGACGTGTCCGCGAACGGCATCCGCCTGCACGTCGCCGAACTCGGGGACGGGCCGGTCGTGGTGCTGCTGCACGGGTTCGCCGAGTTCTGGTGGACCTGGCACCACCAGCTGAGCGCCCTGGCCGACGCCGGGTTCCGCGCGGTCGCCGTCGACCTGCGCGGCTACGGCGACTCGGACAAGCCACCCCGCGGCTACGACGCCTGGACGCTGGCCGGTGACGTCGGCGGCCTGATCAAGTCGCTCGGGGCGCGCCGCGCCCACCTCGTCGGGCACGCCTGGGGCGGCATGCTCGCCTGGACGGTCGCGGCACTGCACCCGCGGCTGGTGTCCTCGGTGACGGCGATCGGCGCGGCCCACCCGCTCGCCCTGCGCTCGGGCGCGGCCCGGCCGTGGCGCGGCCAGGGCCGGGCGGCCGGGCACCTCTTCCGCTTCCAGGTGCCGATGGCGCCGGAGAAGTGGCTGGTGAAGGACGACGCCCAGGCCGTCGAGGACCTGTTCGGCGGCTGGGCCGGGCGCCGCTGGCGGTCCACTTCGGACTTCACCGGCAGCGTCGAGGCGTTCCGGCAGGCGATGCTCGTGCCCGGGGTCGCGCACAGCGCGCTCGAGTACTACCGGTGGGCCTTCCGCGCCCAGTTCCGCGGCGAAGGCCGCCGGTTCACCGACGCGGTCGGCGCCCGGATCGCGGCGCCGACGCTGCAGCTGCACGGCGCCGACGACACCTGCATCCTCCCCGAAACGGCGACGTCGTCGACGCGCTGGGCGGGCCCGCACACCGAGCCGGAGATCTGGCCGGACGTCGGGCACTTCCCCCACCTCGAGGTGCCGGACCGCACGTCGGCGGCCCTGGCGGGCTTCCTCAAGCGAGACTGATGGCGTTCTTCGCCCGCTCCACCGACTCCTCCGACGCCGGCCCTTCGAGGTTCTCCGTGGCCAGGGCCTGGTTCACCGCGACGAACGGCCGCATCCGCCGTTCGTAAGCCGCGAAGGCCTCTTCGCGAGGAGCCCGGCCGAGTTCCTGCGCGAGGACGTACGCGCCGACCAGCGCGAGGCTCGTCCCCTGCCCGGACAGCGCCGACGCGCAATATCCGGCGTCGCCGAGCAGCACGACCCGGCCCGAAGACCAGCGGTCGAGGTGGATCTGGGCCATGGCGTCGAAGTAGAAGACGTCCGCGGCGGCCATCGCTTCGAGGAGCTTCGGCACCTCCCAGCCGACCCCGCCGAGACGCTCGGCGACCAGCCGCTTCTGCTCCGGAACGGCCATGCGTGGCAGCGGTTCCGAGCCGAAGCCGAGGGTCACCCGGAGTTCGGTGTTCTCCCGCACCGGGTAGACCACGCCTCCGGTGTGCTCGTGCCGGAACCAGATCTGCCAGTCCTCGAGACCGAGGAAGTTGGCCGTCGGGAAGATCGCCAGGTACTGCCCGAGGTGCCGGGTGAAGTCCGCTTCCGGGCCGAACGCGAGCCGCCGCACCGCCGAGTGCAGGCCGTCCGCCCCGACGACCAGGTCGAACGTCCGGAAGCCGCCGTGCTCGAACTCGACGCGCACGCCGTGCGCCTCCTCGGTGAGGGCGGTGATCGAGTCGCCGAAGACGTACTCGACGCCGGGCGGTAGCAAGCGCCCCAATGTGGCGTTGGTTGCGTCCAGCGCGCCCAATGTGGCGTTCGGTGCGTTGGACGCACCGAACGCCACATTGGGTGCGTCCAGCAGCAGCGCGACGACG